>WAOL01000038.1 GCA_015521295.1 Desulfurococcales archaeon | reverse complement strand
GGAGTTATTACCTTCCTACCCGCGCCATTATTGTCTTTATGAATTCTCTTGATTTCTTGCTTGCAAGTAACCTCTCCCTTAACGGCGATATTATCTTGATTAAGTACTCAGCAACAGCGTTTTTTAGATCTAGCGGATGTAATTTACCCTCGACATAGAGCTTCTCTAATTCCTCGTAGGTGTATACAGTTATGGGTCCTCCGAATTTTGATGGTCTGCTGATGGTGAATTCTCTTTCTTCGCCGCGGAAGATTATGTTCTTAGCTATCTCGGTTATGGGGTTGCCTTCAACAATTCTTGCTGGGCAGTACGCCTTACGGATTTTCTTTCTTATTTCGTCATCGCTATCGATTATGAAGATCGCTGTCTCGGGTTTCGATTTGCTCATCTTTGCCTGGGCTAGGAGTTCGTCTGCCTCACCACTCTTCAGATCCATTCTCCCAATACCCTGTAGCGAAGGTATTAGTGGTGTGTGTATCGCAATCACTTTCTTCCACCCTAGCTTCTCTGCCACGTCCCTTTGAAGCATATGAGCCCTTCTCTGATCCATACCTCCTAACGCTATGTCGACGTCCAAGGCGAACATATCCGTTACCTGCATGAGCGGGTATATCAATTTTGAGAAGTCTGCCTCTCCCTCATCGAGCCTCCTACCCATTATGGTGAGCGCCCTCCTAACCCTTGCTAGAGAAACGGATTTAGCGGTCTTCAGTAATTTTTCCCAGTATTCGATGCGTGAAACTAGGTCCTCAGCAAATACCAGGTTAAACCTTCCTTCAAGCCCTAACGCATTAAGCACCTCCTCAACGTGGGTCGCCGCGAAGCGTATTAGCTCTAGGTCCCCTCCCAACTTATCGTTTATCCATGCATGCCATGTTGCTGCCAATAGGTACATTTGTACCCCAGCATCTACTAGGTCCTTGAATTTCAGCGCCCAAACAAGCCACCCAACGTGGAATATACCGCTGGGTTCAAACCCCAGATATCCTGAGGGTAACTTCGTTTCAATAAGTTCCTTAAGCTCCTGCGGAGTAACTACCTCTACAGTTCCTCTAGTTATTAACTGTAATCTCTCCTCGGTATCCATTAAAGCCACCCTAGGATAGTGAAGTGACTTTACATATTTAATGTTTAACAGTGGCCGCCTTACCGCATAAAAAACTATGGAGTCCTCACTCGCATTCTTGAATTAGTTTAAATGCTTTCAGCACGGAGTCAGTAATACCGTCAACAACAGCCGCAAGTAGCTCCCTGCCCTTCTCCGGGTTTGCCACGCTCGGGTCACCTGAGAGTGCCTCAGGGAAGAGTACTTCCTCCTCGTACTTCCTGTAATATAGCCTTAGTGACGGATACTTGACCGGGTTTTTCTTCAAGTGCTCCATCTTGACTAGGTCAGGTGATATAGCCATCATCACGGCGGTTTCATCCGCTCCCGCATGACCTAGGGTTTCCTCCGGGAAGAGCGACTTACGCTTATCCTGCGCTACGTCCGTCCACCAGTTAATCAGTAGTACCGCCCCACCAGTACTGTACGCGACATCCCTCGCAGCTTCCCTGAGTAAGGACGTGTTTCCTCCATGACCGTTTATTACTAGGATGAGTTTGAACCCATTCCTTAGAGCTTCCTTCAAGACTGACTTGACGTATTCCCTGAAAGCTGAGTCATCAACGTTTATCGTTCCAGGGAATTTGGCAAGGATTCTTGAGGATCCGTACGGTACCGTAGGCATTACTAGTGCTGATACTCCGTACTCATGCAGCTTACTGGCTACTTGACGCGCTATCCACTCGGGCGCGAATATATCTGTTCCGAGGGGTAGGTGGTCACCGTGCCTCTCTAAGCTACCGACTGGCAATATGGCTACGTCCTTAGGTATTTCCTCGAACTCCTTCCCTGTTAGGGAGGCCCACTCCTTCACTTCTTCTCACCCTTAAGCTTGCTTATGAATGCTTCCCTATTCACTATGTATCTCTCATGCACGCCGTACCCTATGCGTCGGTCACCGTACCATGCCTCAACCCAGAACACTAGCTTCCTCCCCTCAACAGCTAGGAGTGTTCCTCGCACCTCAATTTCACTACCGATAGGAGCCGCCTTCACATGGTAGATATCGACCCTTGTACCGACAGTGGTTTCGCTCTCCGGTAAGTGCCTAT
>WAOL01000037.1 GCA_015521295.1 Desulfurococcales archaeon | reverse complement strand
CAAGAACTACTGAAAAAGAAAGGAGCATACTATAGGTTATATACCTCAAATGCATTCACAAAATAAAACACTTAAGCTAAACATCACTTCCGAAAGAATCACACAAAACATCCATAATAACTACCCCAACAGTGCCCCATGTTTGCATCAATAAGTCGTATCTCAATAAACTAATGAAAAGAAAGTATCAAGATGATTTTAGGAAGTGGCGCCGGGGGCGGGATTTGAACCCGCGCGGGGGTGTACCCCACCGGCTTAGCAGGCCGGCGCCCTACCGGGCTAGGCGACCCCGGCTCCGTTAGGTTCTTACTTGAGCGGGGTTATAAGTGTTGTTAGTGTTTGGGTTATGGTTATCTCGAGTCCCTCGTCTAGTGCTTTTAGTTTTATTGCTTTTTGTGGGCATATTGCTTCGCAGCCGCGACAGTATATGCAGTTGTTTTCGTTTATTATTAGTCTTTGGTTCACTATCTGGAAAACATTTGTTGGGCAGGTTTCCTCGCACAGGCCGCATAGGTTGCAGTTACTGTTTACCTTGACTTTCACTCTCATGCTTTGTTTCCTCCCCTGTTATCGCTGCTTTGTAGACTTCGGCCTCTTTCAGCCTTTCCCTGACCAGAGCTGCTAGCTTTGCTGGATCGACGGCGTGGACCCCGTCATCGATTATCGCGTAGGGTACCCATAACGGATTAGTTGGTAATCCCCTCATTTTCTTGGCCATGAGTTGCTTCAGCGGTATGCCTAACTCTATTAGGTTTGGCTCTATGCGCGTCGCTATAACGCCGTCGACAAGGTATTCTAGGTGTGCTGCGAGCTCCTCTAACACCGTGGTGTTCGTGTGTAGAATCATCACTATCGTAGCTCCCTTACCCTTAGATATTATTGCCCGCATCGACTTAATGAACTCTAACACCTGCATCATCTCAAAACGGAACATTAACTCGTTTATCGAGTCAATAACAACGAGGCTAACAACGTCGTCACTAGCTGGCGGGACCTCCTCATGTAGGGCATAGAGCATGCTGTTCAGGTCGTCGAGACGCTGCTCCCTCGTGACGCCCTTCACCGCCCTCTTTAACTTACCTAACCTGAAGCTGAAGCAGTCAATTATCTTGAACTTGCCCTCATCAATGAACTTGTCTAGCCCCCACCCGAAGTTCGTGAAGAGCTCTACCAGGGCGTCGGGAGAATCATCGAGGTTAACATAGGTTACATAACCACCTCTCTTCAGCACGTTCCACGCTATGTGCGCAGCTAAAACTGACTTACCTGTTCCCGGTGCCCCCGTGATAGCTACTGTGGCGCTTCTAGGAAAGCCTGCAGGTAACGCGTAATCTAGGGGCTCAATACCTGTTTTGAATGCCTTAATGACTCACCACCCTCCTAGAAAGCACTTCTCACGTAAACTAACTTAACTACCTAGAATAAAACACTAACTTCCAAGACACGCCTATCGCATAGCTCGATGAATTATTAATTAAGCTCCCTAGGTTAGGTTAGTGGTGCCGTCATCTTGGGTAAGGTGATAGCGCTTAAGGTACCGGGTGGTGTCGACCCGATAGAGTTCCTTAAGGAGAAGATAAGGGAACTAGGACTTAAGCAGGGCTCCATAACCGGTGTGGGGGGCTTTAAGTGGATTGAGGTTGGCGTGCTACGTAGGGAGGGAGGATACGATGTAAAGCGCATGGAAGCCTCTGAGGAATACTTCGTTGAGGTAGCTCCAGTCATAGGTAATTACGTCACGCTACCCAACGGCGAGGTTTCGGTACACCTACACGTCACCGTAGGTAGGGAGCACGGTCTTACGTGGTGTGGTCACTTAGTTAGGGCCGAGACTTGGCCTTTCCTTGAACTTTTCCTGTATGAGGCCGACAATGATGTACTAGCGGAATTCCCCCACCGCAAGGGTCGATAAGCGATGATTGACGAGTACTTCAAAGTATGTGTGGTTGGGGGCGGACTAGCAGGCCTATCCGTAGCTAAGTACCTGCTGGAACTAGGACTGAAGAGTGTGATGGTGCTTGAAGCGAGCGAGCGGGTTGGGGGACTACTTAAGTCGGAGGACGTAAGTGGGTACGTGTTTGACACGGGCGGTTCACACATAATGTTCAGCAAGAACCCTGAAGTTCTGGCGGAAATGACTGCCCTACTTAACGGTAACGTGATCTACCATAGACGCAACACCAAAATATACTACAAGGGCAGGTTCGTTAAGTACCCATTCGAGAATGGCCTCAAGGACCTCCCACCAGAGGAAAGGTACGAATGCTTGAAGGGGGTGCTAGACGCCTACATCGCGAGGCTAACTGGAAGGGCTAGGGAACCACGCAACTTCCTTGAGTGGATAAAGTACGTGTTCGGGGAGGCGATCGCCTCTAAGTACCTGATACCGTATAACGAGAAGATCTGGAAGACAAGCCTAGATAAGATCTCCCTAGACTGGGTTGGAGGGCGCGTGCCAAACCCTCCGCTGGACGACGTCATTAAGGCCGCGGTAGGGCTGGATGTGGAGGGGTATAAGCACCAGTTAAACTTCTGCTATCCGCGCGAGGGCGGCATAGAGGCCTTAGTGAGGTCGTTGGCTCGGTTGCTTAGGGTGAACGGAGCTGTGGTAAGAGTCAACGCACCAGTGACCTCTATAGAGCGCCCACCACATAACGACCTAATCGAGGTGAGTTCAGAGGAATTCACGGTTAAATGCGAGTGCGTGGTGTATACGTCCCCACTAAACAGGTCACATAAGATATTGGAACCCGTACTCCATGAGAAGGCAGCACTCCTTAACGAGTTAAGGAGCGTATCCCTCGCAGTGGTTGGCGTGGGTGCTAGGGGACCCACGCCACCCTACCACTGGATATATTTCCCCGAGACTAACGTTCCATTCCATAGGGTAGGGATACTAAGTAATTACTCACCAGCCAACGCACCTGCAGGTGGGGCAGCATTAATAGCTGAGGTATCATTTAAAGAAGACTCAACACCACCTAAAACACGGGTCGAGCAAGAGGTTCTGGAGGGGCTTGAGAGCGTTGGGCTCTTGAGGCTCAGCAACGTTGAAGTCACTGAAACATGGTTCTGGAGGGACGCCTACGTGTTGTATGACGATAGGCGTAGGAACGTATTATCTGAGATCCTCCCGCTACTAAGAAAGGCAGGAATCTTCCCCCATGGGCGCTTCGGATCTTGGGAGTACCTTAACATGGATGCCGTTCTATTGAAGTCCAGGAAGCTTGCTGGGGACATTATTTCGTACCTCAATCACTCGGCCCGACACCACCACTAGTTTCGGGCGAGCAGTCGCTACATCGTAGGGCGCTATACTACCTATGTCATGATCCAAGACCACTAAGTCAGCTCTGCAGCCGATACTTATGGTTGTGCCGCCGAAGGAGGGGTCACGCAGGTACATGCGCACCGCATCCTCTAGGTTCAGGGCCTCCATGCGCGTGACGTACTGTAGCATTCCTCGGGTGCAAGCACATGAAATACCCAGATATGGGTTTAGGGGCTCTACGGGGTAGTCACTACTCCCGTAGAGAGTTAACCCTGAATCAGAGAGGGTCTTGAAGGCATACAACCATCTTACCCTACTACCTAACCGACTCTCTGCCCACCAATCACCGACCAGGAAATGCGGCTGAACCACGACATCCCTAACAGTGTTCGAGAGACCATCAACTATGTCGGGTGGCGTGAGGGAGGCATGCTCGACCCTCACAGTCCTTCCGGGTTTAACCTGCTCGGCAAACTTGATAACCTCCTCAAGCGCACCATCACCGATTGCGTGAACCGCTAGCTTCAGTCCCATACCGCGGGCAAGTCTCCACACCCCCTCAAGTAACTTAGAGTTCATCAGTAACTTGCACTTGGTGTCAGAGTCGCTGTACTTCTCCCTTAGGTAGGCGGTCCTCCCACCGAGCGAGCCGTCTGCGAACACCTTTACTCCCACTACTAACTTATCTTCCTGTAGGGTAGGGTGACGCTTAGCATCCTCAAGGCTCACGTAAGTAGCTACGTTGATTCCATCAATTTGCTGGACAGCTTCCTTCAGTATAGCTAGTATTTCGTTGGTTACGCTCATGAAGTTTATGTACAACACACCGTAGTCCCTATACGTTCTCAGAAGCTCAATTACTTCCTCTACAGCTTCCTCACGGGAAGGTCTAGGCAGTAGATTCCTGAGCATCGAAACACCGTCCTCGACAACCACGCCTGTGGGTCTACCATCCTCGAACTCCAGGTAATCACGCAGCTTGTCGAATATGTTAGAGGATTGAGCCAACTTCAGGAGCGCCGTGTTAGCTACCGCGATATGTCCGCAGACACGTATGATTAGCGTGGGCACGGTCCCCGTTGCTTGATCTAGGTCCTCAGCCCTAGGCATCCTGCGCTCTGCGAAGGACTCGTGATCCCACCCCCTACCCACTATGTAAGGCGGGTGGTGCCTGGCGATAAATGATGCTATCCTGTTACGCAACTCACTTATACTATGAATTCCTCTAAGGTTAATCCCACACTTACCCTCGACAAATACGTGGGCATGGGACTCGTGAAGGGCTGGCAGAACTGTTGCCCCACCCACGTCAATCCTCCTAACACCAGCGAGCGTGGATGTTAGTGAGTGTTCCCATCCAACCTTCTCTATCACGCCATTGGAATTGATTACTACGGTATCAGCTTCAATGCTCCAGAGACGGGCGTTAACTAGCGCGTACATTTACTGTCAACCCTCACAAGTATTGCTACTAATCCTTATGAGGAGTTACGCTCAAGCCCGTAAAGGCTTGCTATCTACGTAGTTAAAGCTTTATACGATACCCGTACTCACAAAGAGGGTGACCTGTAGTGAAGGGAGTGAGTACTCTGCGTAGGGTGGTAGTCACTGCCCTAATGATTACAGTACTTACAACAGTATTCATGATGTCGCTTCAAACGCATGCAACTCAGTGGAGGTGGGAGACCGTAACCTCCTTGAAGGACCCTGTGGGCGACGACAAGGGGGTGGGGAATTACGTTTATCCTGAAGCTAGCGAATTCCAAAAAGGAGTGCTCGACCTTACGGGCTTCACGGCCAAGTTTAACAGGGGATATGGTATCCAGTTCGTAGTTAACTTATCTAAAATAGGTAGTAACCTAAGGAACTTTAACACCGGCTTCAGCCTTCAGGAAATCCAGGTATATGTTCATGCTAAGGATGGCGTGCCTGGAAGCATAAACACGTATGGACTCAACGTCGTTGTTAGGGGACCTGACGCGTGGCAATTCGCCGTAATAGCCCCAGCGTACGCACCCCCGTGGAACGCCGCGATGGTGCTTATTTACGCTAACGGCACTGTGGTTAAGGACCCTGAAGGCGCTAACATTAGCGTAAAGGGTAACTCAATAGTGATTAACATCCCGATGAAGTACGTGAAGAGCTGGAGTGACAACATGAAGTACTGGAGGTACTTCGTCGCAGTAACGCCTTTCGACCCTAAGGAGCCTTTCGGCGTTATGCGCCTAAGCACGACGCCAGGCAAGGACGTCATCGGTAGTGTCAGTCCTTTGATGCTGGGTGCGGGTGTAGCACCGAAAATCATGGACTTACTAGCCCCTAATGCATCTGCGCAGTACCTGATGCTCAAATCGTATGACATCTCAAGCGGATCCCCCGCAGTAGTTGCGGCAGTCCCGTACGCCCAGAGCTACGTACTGCCTCAGCCGGTGAAAACCACTACATTAACAGTAACTAAAACCAAGTCCACCATAGTAACGCATTATGAGTACAGTACCGTAACAACAACTGTTACTAAGCTACACGAGTACTACGGTTCAATGACGTGGGGATTAATGGGGCTAGTAATCTTCCTTGCTATAGTGCTCGCTGTGCTGCTGGAGAGGAGTAGAAAGTGAGAGTTCTTTTCCCCATACCGTCAGGGTTACCGCAACAACAACGCGCTTGCTGTGTTGCTTCTGTTTATTACTTGCATTAAGTAGTGTATACTTGGTGCAGGATTATGCTTAGATTCTACCTCCTAGACACGAGCTATGAAGTTCTAGGAAAAACACCTGTAGTGCTTATCTGGGCAATCAAGGATGACGGCACACCAATATTGATTAAGGATGATTCCTTCAGGCCATATTTCTATGCTTTACTCGAGGACGGTGCTAACGCTGAAGAGATTGCTGGGAGGGTTAAGTCCCTCAGCCGGGCTGCCTCACCCATAATCAGTGTAGAGGTGGTTAGTAGGAAGTACTACGGTAAGCCGGTTAAGGCTTTAAAGATAACCACTCAGATCCCTGAGTACGTCCGAACTTACAGAGAGGAAGTTAAGAGCTTGAAAGGTGTAAAGGAGGTTCTGGAGGCAGACATCAGATTTGCCATGAGGTACATTATCGACAAGGATCTTTCCCCCTGTACGTGGTACGAGGTTGAGGCTGAAGGCCCGTTCAAAGATGAGAAATACAGAGTAAAAGAAGTTTACAGAGTAAGTAACCCGGTATACAAGCCGTTGCCGGAGAAGAGGTTCCCACCTAAGCTCAGGATACTTGCCTTCGATACTGAAGTTTACAACCCAGCCGGTGCCCCTAGAAGCGATAAGGATC
>WAOL01000036.1 GCA_015521295.1 Desulfurococcales archaeon | reverse complement strand
CGCATATATTGTGTATGTTTTGAGGTGATATGAGTGAGGCTTCGGGAACGAGCTTATGGAGCGTGTAGGGCTGAGCGGAAACCATGCAACCAGCAATAACTAGCTTAGCATTTGTCTTCTTTGCAATTTCCTTAAGTTTCTTCAACCTCTTAAGTATGCGTTGTTCGGTGTCCAAACGCACTGTGCATGTGTTAACTATTATGACGTCCGCGTCCTCAATACTGCTGACTACCTCACATCCACATTTCTGTAGGAGTGCCTTCATTAAGGATGTGTCAGCCTTGTTCAGAGCGCATCCGTAGGTCTCAATATACACCCTCATTAGCCTGTCCATCGGTATAGCCCGATAAATCAGCTTAAAAACTTCAGAGCAACAAGCCTTAGTGGTGTGTTAAATGGAGGATGATGTGCTGGACTACCAACGGTTGCTGGACCGCCTATACGAGAGGTTGCCTGAGCGGAGAGAGCCTCCGAAGCTAGACATACCGTCACTAAACATAGTACATGTCGGCTTACAGACACATATAAAGAACTTCAAGGAGGTGTGCGATGTCCTACTCCGTGAGCCGAGAATCTGTGCTAGGTACCTTCTGAAGGAACTTGCTGCAAGGGGATCGATAGATGATTCGGGAGCATTCATAATATACTCGAGAGTATCAACGCAGACAATCAACTCATTATTCAAGCGATTCCTAGACACTTACGTTAGGTGTCAAACCTGCGGATCATACCAGACTGAGCTAAGAAGGAAGGGCAAGGTATGGATCATCAGGTGTTTAGCCTGCGGTGCTGAAACACCTGTAAAACCGATATAAGGGCTCACACCAAGGACTGAACAATTATGAAGCAACATACTGAAAACAGCGGTAAGGTGTACGTGAAGGTACATGATGTGAGTGATGAGTCAGGATACCCTAGGATAGTTGTGGCTATCTGCGACAAGGATGCGCTAGGCAAAACATATAGTGAGGGGGAAGTCAGGCTCGAAGTAAATGAGGAATTCTTCGGAGGGTTCCTTGCGGACGTGGATGAGGCCCTAGACTACGTCAAGCAGGCCTACACAGGCATGCTTGTCGGGAAGAACATAGTGGAGAGTGCTGTACGTGCTGGCTTAATACACCCGGAATCAGTGTTAAGGGTGAATGGGGTACCTTACGCCCAGTTCGTAAGGATGATGTGAGGATTAAAGGTATTCGCTCAGGTTGGAACCATGGGTAGGAGATTCTGCGTGCGTTGCGGTCGAGAGGAAGGACCCGATACCCCCATAATAGACGGTTTATGCCCGAAATGCTTTATGAAGGAGAGAGGGATACTAGAGTTACCGACAAAGATACGGGTTATGATATGCCCTATATGTGGGGCACTCTACATCCATGGAGACTGGGTTCGCGTAGGGGGGAGCGTGGAGGATGCTATTGGGTACTTCATAAACGAAACTATAGTGAAGAGGCATAACATCTACCCCGGGCTAGAGGATGTAAAGGTAAAGGTCGTGAGGATGGATTCCGGAGTGATTCATTTACGCATAATGGCTCGCTACAAAGACGTAAGCCTATTTCAGGACGCCGTAACTCACGTGGAGCTACATAAGAAGCCCTGCCCCTCATGCCTACGTAGCCGTAGCGGAAGCTACGAAGCAATGCTTCAGATAAGGACCGTAGCGCCCGTGAGGTTTGACGTGATGCGTGACATAGGCAATAGGTTAGCTAAGGTTAAGGAATTCAGGGAGAGTATAGTCGAGATTAAGGAGCATAAGGATGGTGTGGACGTTAAGTTAAGTAATCAAGCGATTGGACGCTACGTAGCAAATATACTGAAAAGAGAGTACGCCGCAAAGATAACCATGACATGGGAGAACACGGGATACCTAGGTGGAAAACGCAGGAGCAAACTAACCATTTCAGCTAGACTGCCAGGTCTGGTCTCGGGTGACATCATAGAGTACGAAGGGGAACCCGCCGAGGTTATGAGGCTAAAGAAGGGAAGAGTGATAATTAAGAGATTAAGCGACGGCAAGATCGTTTCACTCAGGCATGATGACATATGGAGAGGCGATTTCAGGTACTTAAACGAGAAAGACTACGCCATCCTTGATGGAAGGATACTGAACTACGAGGGAGGGAGGGCTGTCGTTCAAGCTACAGGCTCAGGCAACATATACTTCATTAAATCTCCAAGAATACTCAACCTCGGATCACGTGTTAAAATACTAATTTATAAAGGTAAGGTGTACCTACTCATATAGGTGAATAGGGAAAGTGGCTAGAGGGAAGAAAAAGAAAAAATCCCGGCATGAGGAGAGCGATGAGCTTCTCTTGCCGACAGAGGAAGGGCAGGTGCTGTGCGTGGTTACAGATATTATTGGGGGCAACTACGTGAAGGTATTCTGCATGGACGGTAAGGAGAGAATGGCTAGGATACCCGGCAAATTACGGCGTAGAATGTGGATAAATAAGAAGGACATAGTATTGTTAGGTATTTGGGAATTCCGCGACGACCGTGGCGACGTACTGTACAGGTATACCCGCGACGAGAAGAAAAAACTTCTAGAGCAGGGATACCTTGACCCCGCGCTCCTTGAGTACGAGGGTGAGTTCTAATAGCGCGGAAAGATATTGATAGGTTTCTGGATGAGTACTACAGGATAACAGGCAAGGAGAGACGAGAGGTAGATAAGGACTTATTTGAAACCGTAGAGGAGGTTTTTGACGCCGCCACCGTAAAGTCATTGCTGGACCTAGTTCGAAGAGGTGTACTCTACGAGTTAAAGGGGGTAGTGAGTGCTGGAAAGGAGGCCCGAGTTTACTGGGGTGTTTCGCCTAAGGGCGTCGACTTAGCAGTTAAGATATACTTAACAGCGACAGCGGAGTTCAAGAAAGGTATGCTAAAATACATAATTGGTGACCCGAGGTTCGATTCCTACATACCTAAGTCAACCAGGAAACTAATGACACTATGGGCACGGAAGGAATTCAAGAACTACAAACTACTATATAACGCAGGTGTTTCTGTCCCGGAGCCTATAGCGCAGCATGACAATATCCTAGTGCTTCAGTTCATTGGGGAGAAGGGGGTGAGGGCACCGCTCCTTAAAGAGGTGAGCCTAGATGATAGAGAGTATGAAAAGATCTTCTGGGCAGTGCTTGACGACGTACGTAAAGCATACAGGGGTGCGCGCTTGGTTCACGGCGACCTCAGCGAGTATAATATAATGGTATGGCGAGGTAAGCACTACATAATCGATGTGAGTCAAGCTGTAAAGATAAGTCATCCCCACGCCATGGAACTACTGGTCAGGGACTTAAGGAATATCAAACGCTTCTTCAGTGACGAAGTAGGTATTGATACCCCAGATATAAGGGAAATGTTTAGGTTCGTAACAAGCGAGGATCTAAAAGGGTACCTAGCACTGATTTCTTAATCTGTGGAGACATTTTAGTGTAGAGGTGGGAGCGTGAGTCAAGAAGGAGACTTAACACCAGGAGCAACGAGGCTATACCTAAGAATCCCGGTGGACAGAATAGGTGCGTTAATCGGCGAGGGTGGCAAGGTACTACGGGAACTAGAGGTCAGGACTGGCACAAAGATCACGGTGGACAGCACAAATGGTGCGGTGATAATAGAGCCAGCCACACCAGCAACCCGGGTTGACAGGTTACTCAAGGCCCGAGATTTCATAAGGGCGGTCGCAGCTGGCGTGTCCCCCGAGAAAGCGTGGAGGGTTCTCGAGGAGGATCAAGTGTTAATGATAATAGACCTAAAGGAGGCGATTGGAGAATCACCTAATCACCTCAAGAGAATTAAAGGAAGGTTAATTGGTGAGAAAGGGAAAGCACGGAGGAACATAGAGCAAATGACCGACACCACAATAAACATTGGTCGGGACAAGGT
>WAOL01000035.1 GCA_015521295.1 Desulfurococcales archaeon | reverse complement strand
TCTAAAGATCTAGAAACAGTTATCAAGTTAGTTAACGCCGGCGCGTCAGGGTTCAGGATAAACTTCGCTCACGGGGATAGTAATTTCTGGAAAACCCTCGCTGACAACGTTAGGAAGGCCGAGGAGATAACCGGCAAGCCCCTGACGCTAATAACGGACCTCGAAGGATCCTCCATAAGGTTAGGTGAATTACCTGAACCCCTAACCTTAAGGAGAGGCGATATCGCCAGGTTAGTTCCGCAACAGAGACCTGAAGAACCGAACACAATACCACTCCCGAACGAGAGAGTACTTTCTGAGCTTGAGGAGGGAGACATCCTAGTAATGGATGATGGTAGGGTCAGGTTAAGGGTTGTTAAGGTTTCGGGCGATGAGGTTGAAGTCGCAGCCCTAACTGACGCTGTCATTAAGTCTCGCAAGGGAGTTGTTGTTCAGAACAAGGAGTTCGACCTCCCGGTCCTAACCAAGAAGGATTTAGAGGATATTAATTTCGCCTGCAGTGCTGAGGCTGACTACATAGGGCTCAGTTACGTTAGGAACGCAGATAATGTGCGGGTATTAAAAGAACTGCTTAGGGAGATGAGGTGCGATGCCGGAGTAGTGGCTAAGATAGAGACAAGGTCAGCGGTCAAGAATGTTGAGGACATAGCGCGTGTAGCTGACGTGATACTGGTTGCTAGGGGGGACCTAGGAATGAACTTTGGACTAGAGGAGATACCGAGGATTCAAAGACGGATTGTCGAGACCTCACTAAGAATAGGCAAGCCCGTCATAGTGGCGACACAGCTCCTGGAATCCATGGTTGAGAACCCCGTCCCGACGCGGGCTGAGGTTGTTGATACTTACGTTGCCGTATCTGAAGGCGTTGACGCGCTAATGCTGACGGGGGAAACAGCGGCTGGCAAATACCCCGTTGAAGCAGTGAAGTGGCTACGCCGAATAGTTAGCAAGGCTGAGGCCAGCGAAAACATAAGGACATACAGGGAAGGCGGCCCACTGAAGAGAAGATACGCTAAAGGTGTCGCCGAACTTGCAGAGGATCTAAGCGCCAAGATAATAATATACTCATCAACAGGAGTCACCGCCCGCCACCTAGCATCGATAAGGCCCAGTGTGCCTTTTTACGTGGCTGTACCTAACATAAAGGTCGCTAGGTCAATAAACATACTGTGGGGAGTGAATCCTATAATAACTCCCACAAGGAACCACGAAGAGGGGCTTGAGGAGGCTTTTAAGAAACTCGTCAGGATGGATGAGGTCTCAATAGGTGATCTAATAGTAATGACCTACGGCATGAAAGGTGAGGAGCAGGTAATCAAGGTTAGGCGCTACGTGTAACGTCACCAAAACCTGAAAATGATTTTATACTGAACCACACTATGTGAAGCGGCTGAAGGAGAGGCGAGGTGAGTCAAACTGACCAAGAAAAGGAAAAGAAGAGATAAGGGAGCAGGTAAGGTAATCGTTAAGAAGAAAGCAAGGATTTCACCCTCCATAAGAACTAGGAAGGTTAGGTGGGACCTAATTATAGCTGCTACAATAATAGTATTCATAGCTGTAGGCGTAGTCTACCTTGTAACCCATACATCGGGAGAAACGTCCCATCAAATAAAGCCAGCCACGGAGAATCTTTACAAGGCACTCAAGGAAATATACTTCACAAGCAAACCTAATCCCAACGCAACCCTAGACGTATTCTACGATGTTAGAGGCGATGTTAATCTAAACGGCACGGTCTTCGGCGTCAAGGACATCATGCAATTCAGGATATTCTTCTATAATAGGACACTCAAAGTACCAACAAATGAGAGCGGAGCTCCCAGCAACAAAACAATCGTGTTAAAAGGGCACGGTATCATACCCCTCGGCGCCCACTACGTCCAACCAGTATTAGACGTGCTAGGCTTCACGAGTAAGGTTGAGAATATCTCAATGCTTCTAGTCAATATTGAGAACCTTAGAAACCATAACGTAAGTGTAGAGACAAAATACCTCGGGCACGACAAGGTCACGATACCCACGGTTAAGGAGCCTTTAGATACCGTGAAGGTACAATATACTTACACTATTAAAGTACACAACAAGACCTACCACGTTAACGCCACTGTGTGGTACGAGACTAAGTACAAGTTCCCTGTAAAGGCAGTCATAAATATCAACGGGTATACCCTGACGTTTAAGCTTGAGTACGCTGAGTTAACATACCTAAGTCAGCAAAGAATCTGAGGAACTAATCGCGTACTAACACAATCACTTTTAACCTAACGAAAACACTCAGATGTAGTGATGTAAGTATGGCCTCAAACCCACCCTCAAGTAAGATAAGGATTCACATGCCACGTGAATATCTAGAAAGGAAGAAGAAGCTCCAAGAACGAATGTCTAAGATAAGGCACAAGATAGTCATAATGTCTGGCAAAGGTGGCGTCGGGAAATCCTTCATAGCATCCAGCCTTGCACTAACCTTCCAGAAGCTAGGTTACAGAACTGGGCTCATGGATGTTGACTTTCATGGCCCTTCTGCCCCGAAGATGCTGGGGTTAAGGGGAACTAGGCTAATTATGTCGGATGAAGGTATAGAGCCTGCCCTAGGACCTCTAGGACTTAAGGTAATGTCCCTAGACTTCCTACTCCCGGACGATGATTCACCAGTAATATGGCGTGGGCCAATCAAGTCCACCGCGATAACACAGTTCGTAACAGACGTTAATTGGGGAGAGCTTGATTTCCTAGTAATTGACATGCCACCAGGCACTGGTGATGAAGCACTAACCGTTGCTCAGGAGCTCCCGGAAGTGGACGGAGCCGTATTTGTGACTATTCCTTCTGAGGTTTCGCTCCTCGTTGTTGGTAGGTCAATTGTCTTTGCCAGGAGGGTAAACATAAGACCCTTAGGAGTTATAGAGAATATGTCTGGCTTCCTCTGCCCTAAGTGCGGCTCGTTCTACAGAATCTTCGGTAAGAGCTCTGGTAGGGAAATAGCTAACAAGTACAGAATAGAGTTCCTCGGTGAAGTACCGCTAGACCCGAGGATAGCTGAGTGTAATGATGCTGGAACACCATTTATATTGAAATATCCGGATACTGAGGTATCTAAGCGTTTTGTAGAGGCTGCCCAGCATCTAATCAAGATAGTTAGCAACGTGTAAAACACCCTCATTTAAATCTTTTCTTCACTATTGTGTTCCAACCTTAAGTTAAACCTACTTATTAGTCACTCCTCTGATATTTACTTGGGATGTAAACATGGGATTTGAGTGGTATAACGAGTTCGTAGACAGGAGCTATAAGCCAAGTGGCGATGAGTTGATTGCGGTGTTTAAGGCTAAGCCTGCTGAAGGTCTTACAATGGATGACATAGCGGGGAGGATCGCGTCAGAGAGCAGTGTCGGTACTTGGACCACGTTAACGACGCTTAAGCCACATGTACGTAAGATCATGGCTAAGGCTTACGTTGTCCGTGAGGATGGCTTAATTAAGGTAGCGTACCCTCTAGACCTCTTTGAGCTTGGGTCAATACCTCAGCTCTTCAGCTCAGTACTGGGTAACATCTTCGGCATGAGAGCCATAAAGAGCTTGAAAGTGCTTGACATAATGTTCCCTGAGAAATACGTCAAGTCATTCCCTGGACCCTCGTTCGGTATTAGCGGCGTCCGCGACAAGCTTAAGGTCTATAAGCGCCCAATACTTGCAACAGTGCCTAAGCCTAAGGTCGGACTAACTTCAGAGGAGTACGGTGAAGCAGCGTATGAGATCCTAAGCGGCGGGATGGACCTAGTGAAGGACGACGAGAACCTAACTAACCAACCATTCAACCGCTTCGAAAAGAGGCTAGCCGCCGTGATGAAGGCCATAGATAAGGCCGAGAAGGAGACCGGTGAGAAGAAGGGATACCTATGCAACATAACGGCACCAACGCTAGAAGAGATACTACGCAGAATGAAACTTGTTGCCGATTACGGTAACGAATTCATAATGCTTGACATCCTGACGGTCGGCTGGGCAGCAGTTCAGACGGCTAGGGAGCACGCAGCCGACTATAAGCTAGCAATACATGCGCACAGGGCATTCCACGCAGCATTTACTAGGCCGAAAGAACATGGAGTGAGCTTCTACCTAATAGCTAAGATATCAAGGCTTGCTGGAGTGGATCACATCCACATAGGGACTAACGTAGGTAAAATGGAAACGGACCTAAGAGAACTAAAGCTGACGCAGAACGTCATAACTCAGGAAGACTTCAACCCCGAAGGTGACGAGACAAAGGAACCACAGAAGTGGTATGGCCTCAAGCCTGTCCTCCCCGTAGCATCAGGAGGGCTTCATCCTGGTGTTCTACCGCAATTACTCGACTTCATGGGTTCCGACATATTAATACAGGTAGGGGGAGGCGTTACGGGGCACCCGAGCGGTCCCAAGGCCGGAGGAATAGCGGTGCGTCAAGCCCTAGAGGCATACTATAGTGGCGTCCCGCTAGAGGAGTATGCTAAGACGCATAAGGAGCTAAGGGAAGCACTAGAGAAGTGGGGTAAGGTTAGACCTGAGTGAACCTGAAAATGGTGTTGATTACCTTTTAACCTACCTCCTAACCCGTCACTCCTCCGGCACTTTCCCCAGCAATACCTTCCCTTTAAAGAAGGAGACGTGTAGAGCTCCGTCATAGAACTTTGTTTCCACGTTCCGTGATTTTAACCTATTATTAACCTCATTCTCACTCATTAGGGCTGGGTCGAGCGCGTCTGATGCAGCTATGAAGTTGCATGCGTACCCGAATGAGGGTATCCATACCCAGTACTCTCTAACGATGCTGAAGTTCGCTTTGATATTCTCTAGTACCCTAGCATATGTTCTTGGATAGAAGAAGGAGTTACCTGCTTGGGTTACCATTATACCGTCATCTTTCATTACCGACTTAACCATGGCGTAAAACTCCTTGCTATATAGTTTTTTCGAGATTTCCGGACCGTATGGGTCTGTCAGGTCTAGCACAACGACGTCAAAGTACTTCCTCGGTGCTATATCTTTAACGTACTTGTAGCCATCCTCTATCAGTAACTTGCTTCTAGGATCATTAAATGATCCTTGATGCATGAAGTCAAGGTACTTCTTTGCGAACTCAATTAACTCGCCGTCTATGTCAACCATTACCGCTTCATCAATGGATGAATGCTTTAGGATCTCCCTTAGTGTTGCCCCTTCCCCGCCTCCAATAATGAGAGCCCTCCTAGGATGCGGATGCGTTATAGTAATGGGATGAACCAGTGATTCGTGATATATGAACTCGTCATTCTCTGTTGACTGAATGTACCCGTCAAGTACTAGGGCCCGTCCATACTCGTAGAGTTCGAGTATCTGAACTTCTTGGTATTTTGTCCTAGCAGTCAATATGAACTTCTTCACCCTTGTCATGAATGCTGCGTTCGGTGAAACACCCTCGAAGACTACTGGACCGTATTTGAGGCCTGTGTCACCCATGTCCACCGCCTCAGGTACATTAACCTGCCTTACACTATTAAAAGACAGCCCCAATGTTTAAACTTCCAGTAACGTTTCAAGAGAGGATAAACGATGACTGAGGAGAGGTACTTAAGGCAGTTAAGGTTGCTTGGGCGTAAAGGGCAGGAGAAACTACGTGGGGCAACGGTGCTCGTGGCCGGTCTTGGAGGATTGGGATCGCCAGTTACGTTATACTTAAGTGCTGCTGGGATCGGCAAGCTATTCCTAGTTGATGAGGGGAGGCTGGAGCTGAGTAACCTGAACAGGCAAGTACTTTACAGTGTTAATGACGTGGGGAAATTCAAGGCTTTAGTCGCGGCTGAGAGGGTACGTAGCCTTAATCCTGATGTTGAGGTCGAGCCCTACGTGATGAACGTACAGGATGAGAGGTTTGAGGAACTTGTACGTCGGGCTGACGTGGTTGTTGACTGCCTTGATAATTGGGCTGGGAGGTTAACACTCGATAAACTAACATGGATTTACTCGAAACCCTTAGTGCATGGCGGGATAGCTGAGTTCTACGGGCAGGTCACCACCGTATTAAAGGGGGTGACACACTGCCTTAAGTGCGTCCTCGGCATAACTAGCGGGCACAGAGGAGAACCGCCGCAAGTGCTCGGCCCAACACCTGGCGTTATAGGCGCTATCCAGGCTGCTGAAGTAATCAAGCTTGTGGCAGGCATCGGTGAACCGCTGTTCAATAAGCTTTTAATCATGGATCTTAAGAGGGGGGAGTTCACTACGCTTGAAGTCCGCGGCAATCCTGAGTGTGAGTGCTGGTGACTCGTCGTGGTGTTGGAACTAAACATAAGTGCCCTAATCCAGGACATCATAATGCTCTTCATCGTGATTGACCCAATAACCCTTGGGATTTACGTAGGTGCTAACACCGCTGGTCTCGAACCCAGCCTACGCAAGGAAATAGTCCTTAGAGGCGTCACCGGCGGCACCATTATCCTGCTTTTCTTCGGCTTAGTTGGAGATTACGTAATGAGTTACTTTGGCATAGAGATACAGGACTTCATGATAGCGCTAGGCATACTTTTAATGATAGTCGCCATTCTCGACTTTATGGACATTAGGTACACTTCAGAGCTACGTAGGGATAGGCCCTCGTTGGTCCCCATAGCTACTCCCTTGATAGCTGGTCCTGCAGCGATCTCCACAACAATATATATTAAGTACGCTCACGGCATAGCCTATGCATTAATAGCCATAGTAGTTAACGTGTTCCTAACGTACATCTCCATGCTTGGCGGCGCTAAGCTCTCGGAAGTACTTGGTAAGTCCGGCTCTCAATTAGTGGATAAAGTCATAGCCCTAATACTGGCTGGGCTCGCTATCTCACTTATTCGCCGTGGAGTAATCATGATTATAGCATCGCTGAAGTAAATCGCGTAACTGTAAGGTAAGCACAATGAAGTTCCCTTACGCGACAGCAAGGAAGGGTCAGCTCGAGGCCTGTAAGAGGGTGGCGGAGTCTTTAGGCACGTACATAGTCCTTAAAGCTCCCACAGGCTTCGGCAAGACTATAGTCGCGTTGATCTCGCACTCAGATGTTGGTCCAGTGCTGTATGGTGTCAGGACGATAAACGAAATGAGTCCCGTAATACGGGAGCTACGTAGATCGGGTTTCTCCTTCACGTTTGTGTATAGTGCGGCTAGGATGTGTCCTCTAGCGCAGGACTCAGGTGGTGGGAGGAATACGGAGGACTTCTGGGCTGCATGTAAATCGTTGAGAATAAGAAGGATGTGCCCGTATTTCTTCGGTGTTGATGAGAAGCTTGATGACGTGCGGGAATTACTTAATTCTGAGTCATCATTTGATCCCCACGTCCTGACGTCATTGATCTCAAGTAAGGTTGGTGTTTGCCCCTTTTTCTCCCTCACTAGGTTAATCCCTGACTCACAATTTGTTGTTGTTACGTATCCTTATGTATTTCGTGAAGAAGTATTCGACACCGCCTTCACTGATGTCGGGCCGGATGACTTCTACTTAATCTTAGATGAAGCCCATACCCTCCTCATACCTCAGTCCGTAGTTGATGAGGAGATAGATAATATAACGGTGGAGCAAGCCTTAAAGGAGGTTAAGCAGTATGGTGAGCACTATGATGAGGTTCTAAGTTACCTGAAGAGCCTCTTAGACATAGTTAGTGAGCAGAAAGGGAGGCTACTGAAGCGTGTGGATAAGACCCTAGTTCTCCCTGGCGATGGCACGTTATTTCTCCTGGAGGATGCCCTCGCTGAGATAAGGTTGAAGAAATTGCTTAGAGCACCGAGCGTGTCAGACGCTGTTGCCTTAAGCACTAAGTTAAGTAAGGTTGTTAAGTTCCTCCGCTACTTAAAAGAACCTGATTTCCAGTCCTACGGATACCTTTCAGAGTCTGAGGTAAGTGTTCTTAAGGCGCTTCCCTTAGGTTACGGGTTCATCAAGAGGAGGCTTTCGCTGTTCAAAGGCGTCCTACTCATGTCTGGCACGATGCCTCCCACACATATATTATCGCCAATTTGCGGGAGTAATCTAACATACATTGACATAGAGTCTGAGTATGGGCGTGTGTTTCCTCGCCATAATATAGCGTATATTGTCGTAACTAGCGTTACCTCCAGCTACAGGTACCGCAGTAAGGGGATGTATGAGAGGTACGCTAAGTTAATCGAGGCGGTGTTCAAGACTGTCTCTAAGGGCGTGACGTTAGTCGTCTATCCTAGCTACAACTTCATGAGCAACGTCCTGCAATACTTAGTCATTAAGGGTAAGCAGTTCAAGGAAGGTAGAGGAACTAAGTATGAGGAATTGCTTAAGGCTGCTTTCACCACCGATAAGGTATTGGTTCACTGCGTAGCTGGTGGCAAGATAACTGAGGGGTTAGAGCTACTCGACGGTAAGGGCAGGTCATTAATTAAGGCAGTGGTGGTTGCCGGCGTACCTTATCCACAGCCAGACGACTATGCTAGGGACTTCGAGAAAGTTATGAAGGGAATCGTGGGGGCCTCTGCACGCACGTACGTCATGGAGTTACCAGCCGTGATAAAGGTCATGCAGGCGGCCGGACGCGCCATAAGGTCCGAACATGACGAAGCTGTAGTGGTACTCTGCGATAGAAGGTACATGATGCCAAAGTTGAGGGAGTTACTTAATGAGAGGTACGACAGAATCTGCAGGGATGAAAACGAGTTAGTATCCGCTGTTAGGTCATTCTTTGAAGGTAAGCTCTTAACCCGCTCATGACAACGTATATCAGTATCAGGTAACCTACGATTATCGCGGTTGACGATGGTGCATACCCTATCGCGATATAGAGCCCCAGGAAGCCCACGTTCTCGACAACGCCTGACATGGATTCTGCCGTTGAACTATCCTGCAGATGTAGAGGGGCCGTACCATAGAGAGGTAACGTAATAACCCCCGCGGCTAGTAAGGCTACGGCGAGGGCCGCACGTACCTCCCTCCCGATTCCTAAGATGTCAAATATCGGGAGCAATAACGGTATTGGGGAGGGGAACCCGAGTATTAGGGACACTAAGAGTAGTTCCTTTGCTGGCAACATCACGGCGATCATGGAGAGTACCGCGGACGTCATGGCAAGTACTATGGATGTCATGCCCAGCAACACGTACTTCAGTGTCTTCCCTGCTGGGGCCTTAACCATTACGGCAATAGCCGCGAGAACAACCGCGATATAGGAGAGGAAGGGAGAGAGGAATAGGGTTAGCGATAGTATGAATAACCCTACAGTGATTATTACGCCCGAACTAACCCTGTGTTCATGCGTGATGCCCCGCCCTTCTATCCCACTTAACTCCTCGCTCATGACTTCACGTACCTTGGGCTCACGTTTTCCCTTATGAACTCCCTGTCCTCTATAACAACCTTACCATTCACTATTAAGTGCTTGGCCCACCCGCATAGTTCCATACCTTCGTAGGGAGTCCAATCAACTTTATGGTGAAGCACGTCCGGCCTGACCTTAATCGTTAAGTTAGGGTCTATCAGCGCTATATCCGCATCCGAGCCTACGGTTAAGGTACCTTTCCTTGGGTAAATACCCATTATCTTGGCCGGGTTAGTGGATGTTACCTCAACGTACCTCTCAATCGTCAGTAGTCCGAGCCTCTTGATACCATACGTGAATATTGCTGGGAACATCGTCTCTACCCCAGGTATTCCTCCCCAAGCGCTCCACACATCGACTTCCTTCTCATCACGCGGTGAGGGAGCGTGGTCGGAAGTGACAGCGTCTATAGTCCCATCCCCGAGGGCCCTCCATAATTCCCGTACGTCATCCTTTGTTTTCAGCGCCGGGTTCATCTTAAGGTAACTACCCCACTTTATGACGTCGTCCTTAGTGAATAGGAGGTAATGGGGGCAGGTCTCGGCAGTTACCTGTACACCAGCTTCCTTGGCTTTCCTGATGAGCCTTACGCTTAGACCTGCTGATATGTGTGCGAAGTGGACACGCATGTTCAGCATCTTCGCGATAATGAGTACTCTTGCTACGGCTGAGGCCTCGGCTTCGGCTGGTCTTGACTCATGATGGGCTACTGGGTCATCCCTCCCTAACTTCCTGTACTTTTCGATGAGGTAATCTAGGATGGCGTCGTCCTCGGCATGAATCATTACGGTTCCATCGTTTGAGTTAACGACTTCTATGACTTTCGTTATCCCGGCGTCACTTGCTGGGCGGAATGGTTTGCAAGTGAATAATTTAAACGCCTTTACCCCTGCGTCACGCAGTTGCTTTACGTTACCGATATTCTTCTCGTTCATCATTCCGGCTATGATGCCGAAGTTGATTACTGAGTTACGTAATCCTTCCTTGACCTTTATTTCCAGTGTCTTAAGGTCTTCAACATACATTCTCAAGGGCATGTCGTATATTGTTGTTATGGAGCCATACGCTGCCGCCAGCGAGCCTGTGAAGAAATCCTCGTGGTGCGTGTAGTCTGGGTCATAGATATGGGCGTGGATCTCTATACCGCCTGGCACCGCTATTAATCCCTTGGCATCAATAACCTTATCGTACTGATTAACGATTAACTCAGTGTCATGAGCGCTTATCTTCACTACCTTATCATCCGCTACGTGGATATTAGCCTCCCGCAGGTAGTTACTCTTGATAAGTACTCTAGCATCTCGTATTAGGAGGGAACCCAAGGCTTCCCCCTCACTCCTCTGCCTTAACCTCTAAGATGGGATCTATGATTTTCCCTGCGAGGACATCTACCACTCCCTTATCCGTTACCCTGACTTCAGGGATTACTGATAGGGAGAGTAGTGCTATCGTCATGAAGCATTCATGATAGTTCATCCCCATGGTCATGAGGGCCTTCCTATAAGCTTCCAGCTCTTCGTAAACCTCCTCGAAGGTCTTATCAGACATTAGCCCAGCTATAGGTAACCTTACTGACCCTATCACCGCGCCGTTCAGTACGGCAACCATGCCTCCTCCCATCTTTACTAGTTCGTTAACAGCTTTTGCCATCTCGTCCAGTGTTTTACCGACGACTACTACGTTATGGACGTCATGAGCTATTGTTTGTGCTAACGCGCCCTTCTTTAGGCCTAAGCCAACAACTATTCCCTTGCCTATGTTGCCTGTTGCGTGGTGTCTTTCTATGGTTGCTATGTACGCGGTGTCGCCGGCAGGTAGTTCTATGATGCCTTCATTCACGTTTGCTTCTATGATCTCCTTCTTCGTTATTGCTTTTCCAGGGACAGCCCGGATTGCTAGGAACTTTACCTTCCCCCTCCTTATCGGTGCCTTTATCACTAGGTCCTCCGCTTGGATTCTACGCCCTATGTTCATGGTCTTATAGGCTTCCTCGGGGAACCTGTAGCGCTTAGTACTTGATGCCATATACTTTCCGTTATGAACGACTACCTTACCGTTCACTATCACGTCCCTTACCTCGAACTGCCTGAAGTTCTTTAGAACCACTATGTCTGCGAACCTTCCTGGAGTCACTGCACCTATCTCCGGTAACTTTAGGTATTCTGCTGCATTTATCGTTGCCATCTGAACAGCCGTTATCGGGTCTATCCCTAATGAGACAGCCCTCCTGAGAATCCTGTCAAGGTGACCCTCATCAACTAGGTCGGTAACTTCAATGTCATCGCTGGCGAAAACTAGGTACCTCGTGTTGATGCGCATATACGTGAGTATCTTTGAAAGCTCATCTAGGTCCTTCCACGCTGATCCCTCCCTGACGAGCACATGCATCCCGTTCCTGAGCTTCATCAGTGCCTCCGTTATGAAGACTGACTCGTGATCACCTTCGATCCCGGAGGCCGCGTAAGGAACTAGCATGTCCTCCGGTAGCTGGGGTGCGTGACCATCGACTACCTTGCCAGCTAGTTTCGCGCATGATATCTTCCTCATTATCTCCTCGTCAGCGTTGATTACGCTTAGGAAGTCCATCACCTCCCCTAAACCTATTACTTCCTCCTCCTTCATCAGCTCCTCAGTGTCATCTGCTGTTATTATTGAGCCCACGGTATCGAGTCCTGCCTTAGTCGGCGGCACACATGAGGGAACGTAGAAGAAAACTCGGAGAGGAACGTAACGTGATTCCTCAATGAACATCTTAATCCCATCAACACCTAAGACATTTGCAATTTCGTGTGGGTCAGCCGCTACCGTCGTCGTTCCGTGAATTAAGGCCGCCCTACTGAATTCCTGCACCGTAAGTAGAGAGGACTCTATGTGAACATGCGGCTCTATAAATCCTGGCGTTACCATCTCAGCGTCTTTGACATCCATTATAATGGTGTTCGGTCCCCTATACTTATCCACATCGAAATACCCTACGCGGACCACGTAGTTATTCCATATTGCGATGTTGACCTTCTCCCTTATGTCGCCGACCACTACGTCAACTAAGTCAGCGTTAGTTATTATTAGGTCGGCCTTCACCTTGCCCTGAGCGGCGAGCACAATGTTACGCAGGGTCTGAGGAGAGTAATCCTTTCTTAACGTTTTCGTTGTAGTATCCTCACTACTCATGATTAAATACCTCACTTGTGTGTTAAACTGAGCAATGAGAAAATAAGGATTTATATATGATGCCTAAATTAAAAGGGGGTATCATTGGCCGATATTTACGTAAGGGGCAAATTTGTCATAACCGTGGATAAGGACAGAAAAATTATTAAGGATGGTTGTGTCGCCATCGAAGATAGTCGCATAATAGCGGTCGGCAAGTGCGAGGAGCTTGATAAGGACTTCAAGGGTAAGGCGAAAGAGGAGATTAATGCGCCTCGCTCAATAATAATGCCTGGTCTAGTCGACACACATGTGCACTTAGTGCAGGGCATGCTCAAGGCCTGCGCAAACTACAAGAGGCTAATTCCTTGGTTAACCAAGTGTGTATGGCCTCTTCAAGGCAATATGACGGCGGACGATGCGTTAGCTGCCGCCTCCCTCACGATGCTGGAGATGATAAAGACCGGAACGACGACGTTCCTTGAAACAGGGATGGTCGGGAGGTATGGGCCTGACCGCATAATTGAGCGAGTGCATGACGTGGGATTAAGGGCGGCGATAGCTAGGCACGTAATGGATATGACCGGCTACGCGTTAGAGGAGAACGCACTTCATCCCGGCTTAGTAGAGAGCGGAGAGCAGAGTATGGGAGACACGGAGAGACTCTATAGGAAGTATCACGGATGGGATGGCAGGATATTCGTTTGGTATGGCCCGAGGACGCCTGGAGCGGTGAGTGTTGAGCTCTATAGGGAGATATCGGCTAAGGCTAAGGAGCTTGGCACGGGAATAACAATGCATTTAGCTGAGGTTCCTGAGGACGTTGAGTACATGACGAAGGTCTTCAATAAGAAGCCCGTGGAGTTCGCTCACTGGGTTGGGTTAACAGGGCCCAACGTTGTCTTGGTGCACGTCGTGTGGGCGAGTGATGAGGAAATAGAACTCTTGGCTAAGACTGGTACACACGTTAGTCATAACCCATCAAGCAACTCCAAGCTCGGTTCCGGCATAGCTAGGGTCGCCGACATGCTGAAGGCGGGAGTGAACGTCACATTAGGATGTGATGGTGGACCAAGTAACGACAATTACGACCTCATAGAGGAAATGAAGATAGCTGCACTGCTGCAACCTGCAGTGAAGCGCGATGCCGAGGTCATTAGGGCTGAGGACGTAATAGAGATGACCACCATAAGGGGTGCTCGCGCCTTAGGTCTCGAGAATGAAATAGGATCCATAGAGGTAGGCAAGAAGGCTGACATTATCGTTATTAATTATTGGGACCCCAAGCTAATGCCCATGAATGATCCGGTCTCACACATAGTGTATGCAGCTCACGGTGATGACGTTACCGACGTGATAATAGACGGCAAGATAATAATGAGGAATAGGAAGGTACTCACTATGGATGAGGAGAAGGTTCTAGAGGACGTTCAGAAACACGCAAGGGAGTTATTCGAGCGTGCGGGAGTTTGTGTCGAACCTAACATTAAGTGGCCCATAGTGTGACGTAATGAGATCTTCGACAACCGTTAAATTTTTCTCACTCTAACCCTAATTTCTCGGGGAAACAAATATTGGTAAGTGACTACGTACGTGAAATAATAGCGAAGAGAATTGCTGGAGACATTGTTATGAGTAACGAGCACGGCTCAGCGCTCCGTCGCTGGAGGGAGATATTCAACGCCACGCAACAGGAACTAGCTAGGATAATGGGGATAAGTGCGTCAGTCATTAGCGATTACGAGAAAGGGAGGCGCTCCCCAGGGGTTAAGTTCCTTCGTAGGTTCGTGGATGCTTTGTTACTCATAGACTCCAAGCGGGACTGGGCAACCGTGAAGCAGCTTGCTAGGTCCCTCAGCATAAATGTTGGTGCGATACTGGATGCTAGAGAACTCAGCATACCGTTAACGCTAGCTGAACTCGTTGACGTTGTTGAGGGCATTATCGTTAACTCACACGCCAACCCGCGTCTCGAGCTTTACGGTTACACAATAATTGATAGTATCGGAGCTATAGAGACAATGAGTGGTAATGAGTTCTGGCAGATAATGGGCACGACCAGTCGAAGAGCATTAGTCTTTACTAAAGTGCACCTAGGGCGTTCACCAATGATAGCCGTGAGGGTTGCACCAGTGAAACCAGCAGCCGTCGTCTTCCACGGTTCTAGGAAGGTGGATCCGCTGGCGATCAGGTTAGCTGATAGGGAGGGTATCCCGTTAATACTGTCGCTTAAGGAGGATCCTAAGTCGCTAATTAGCGCACTACGAAACGCTACCTCACTGCATCTATGACCTAACCTTCACTCACCGGAGGTTAGCAGTAGGATTGCCTGAGCTATGTCCCCGTTCGCCTCCTCTAACGCTTTGATGGCCTCATCCCTACTTACGCCGGTTTGCTCCATTACGAAGCGTATATCCTCCTCAGAGAACTTCACCTCCTTAATCTCAGGCGCCCTCTCAAGTACCTCCTCCTTCCCGCCCATGATCTGGTAGATCTTCTGTCCCTGCGCTTTCATCACGATTACTTGAGGCGCCCTTATGATTAGCTCTTTATCCTCCAGAGTTATAGTTACCGAGCGCACACCCTCAAGTTCTCTCACGTCAATACCTAACCGCTTCATCGCCCGCTTCAAATCCCTCGGATTCATCGAGAACATACTCATCACGACCTCAGTTCAGCTTATTACCTGTCAGAATAAAGGGTTTTCTCAGGTGTTAGGAGGGTTGAGTAAGTTAGAAGTAAGGATCTTGGGAAGCGGTCGTGAGGTAGGTAGGGCGGCTGTAGCCGTTGGTAGGGACGGCCGTTACGTGCTCTTAGATTACGGTGTAAACTTTAATGAGAAGGATGAGCCACAGTTACCACTACACATAAGGCCCGCTGACGTGACAGCTATGGCAGTAACGCACGCACACCTAGACCACATAGGAGCAACACCGATGATGTTCACAACCTCCAGGGTGCCGTTAGTAATGACAACCACAACAAAAGAGCTCGGAGAGGTCATGATAAAGGACTTCCTGAAGTTATCTGGCTACTATCTGCCTTTCGAGGAAATAGACCTTAACACGATGATGGATAATGTAATACTTACTGATTATGGCAGGGCACTATGGTTTGAGGACTTTAGTATTAGGTTAATCAATGCTGGCCATATACCTGGTAGCGCTATGATCTTAGTTGATCTCGATGGGGTTAAGGTGCTGTACACGGGTGACGTTAACACCGTGGACACTAGGTTAGTTAAGGGTGCTGACCTTGAGGGAATCACTGCTGACGTACTAATAATTGAGGGTACCTACGGTAACTCGATACACCCACCGAGGGAGGAGACCGAGAAGGAATTCATTGATGCTGTGAGAGAAGTCGTTGACCGAGGAGGTAACGTCCTTGTGCCGGCCTTCAGCTTGGGACGCTCCCAAGAGATACTAGCCCTGCTTTACGAGAAAATGCCGGACGCCTCGGTGTACTACGACGGCATGATTCGTGTAATAAGCAACATCATCGTGAGCCATCCGGAACACATCAACAGGTATGGACTTGTGGCCAAGGCGTTAAGTGAGTTTAGAGCTGTGAGAAACTCTGGGGATAGACGGAGAATCGTGAAGGGTAAGGGA
>WAOL01000034.1 GCA_015521295.1 Desulfurococcales archaeon | reverse complement strand
GTTCACTAATGTTCCCTTACCCTCTGACTCAATTGTTGTTACGTCCTTTGACCCACAGTATGGGCACCTGTCTCTGCCGAAGTATGCTAGTTTACCGCAGGCGTTACACTTGATTATTTTGATCCTGTAGTGCGATTCGCGATTCCTCCAGAATATTGAGATCGAGTGCTTCATTCTTTACCACCTCCTTAAGAGAGCTAGCCTAGCATTGTAGTCGGGTCCGGACATAGAGTGTATTAACGCGTACTCACCTCTGTAGTGTTTGCCCGCAAACTCATTAATCATTAATTCGTAGGTTTCCGCCACTTGGTACAGGCCAGTTGCGCCTATGGGGTGTCCGCGGGCCTTAAGACCTCCTCCGACATTCAGGTATTCTAGGTTCGGGACAATCGAGCATGCTTTGCCTCTGTCACTCACCTCTAAGGCCTCTAAGGCTAGGATGCCGTATATACTGTAACTGTCGTGAACCTGCAGGGCGACCTCACCGGATTTGTGCGCCTCAAGCTTCCTCTTTAGTGTCATCCACGCTGCTTTCGTTGCTGGTAGCTCTGTTACGTCTTCCCTTAGGTAGAGGGGAGGTGCTGTCGCTGATGCGATAGCCACTATTTCTAGGGCGTCCTTACTCCGGGCCGATTCGTTAGTGACTAGCACCGCTGCTGCCCCGTCTCCTATGGGGAACGCGTCGAGCAGAGTTATGGGTTCTGAGATCACCATAGCATTACTGACTGCTTCCTTGCTCACCGGGAATCTTAGCTGCGCGTATGGATTATTGACGGCGTTAGCATGCATTTTCACGGGCCATTCCGCTATGTCGTCCCTTGTCGCCCCATACTTCCTCATGTATTCTCTCATCACTAGGGCTGCGTAGTTCGGTGGCGCTATGTTGCGGACATACTCCGTGTCGTAGTCTAAGATCTTAGCGTAGTCGGCGTTGACCTTATTTGACGGATATTCTGTCATTTTCTCCACACCAACTACCAGCACTTTAGAGGCTGCACCCGACCGAATGATGTACTGTGCTAGTTCTAGGGCCGCTATGCCTGATGTCTCGCCGGTCTCGACCCTTATTGAGGGAATGTTGTTCCAGCCGAGATACTGCGTAGCTATCGACGCGATGTCAAGTTGATGTGTTTGGAGGGCGGAAAGTGCGGACGCTACTATTAAGTAGTCTGGTCTTGACCCTGTTTTTTCCTCCATGCATGCGGCGACTTCGTGAATTAAATTCTTGATCCCTAGCTTGAAGTGCCTTCCTATTTTGGTCATGCATACCGCGCTAATGAATGCCTTACTCACCTACTTCACCCCCTTAGAATATTCTTCTTATTATGTGGCGTGACCTTGCGTACTGTGCATAACTAATGTACTTCTTTCTAGCGATTAGTTCCTCTACTTTCGGTGCTTTCTCTTGTCTCTCAACAATCTTGTCGGTGACAATGATGCTTATGGCATCGCTCCCTGCTCCGCTACCGAAGGGGGCGACTAGTATTCGTTGCCCCGGCTTAGCTGAGTCCAGTACCTTTGCTAGCCCGAGCAACGCTGATGCGTTGTAGGTGTTCCCTATCCAAGGCGTGACTACCCCGGGAAGTATCTTTTCTTTAGGGAACCCTAGCTTCTTGCCAACCCTCAACGGGAACTTGCCGTTTGGCTGGTGGAAAACGGCGTAGTCGAAGTCCTCTGGCCCCAGGCCCAGCTCCTCCATGAGCATCTTGACCGACGTCATAATGTGGTGGAAGTACGCGGGATCCCCTGTGAATCCCTCACCGTGGAGGGGATAGTGTGAGCAGTCCCGTCTCCAGAAGTCAGGGGTGTCCGTAATATACGTGACCATCCCTTCGAAGCGTGCCGCAGCTTCCTCTGCAGGCCCGACGACGTAGGCGGCTGCACCTGAGGAAGCCGTAAGCTCCAGAACATCACCGGGGTTTGCCTGCGCTGTGTCAGAACCTATTGCTAGCCCGTACTTTATGGTTCCACTCGCGACTAATGCCGTCGCTATCCTTAGTCCCTCACTGCCTGCCCTGCAAGCAAACTCCATGTCTGTACTTAGCTTCTTACTGGACACGTTCAATGCATCAGCTATTATGGTTGCCGAAGGTTTAACGGCGTAAGGCTTTGACTCGGTCCCGACGAACACTGCCCCTATCTCCTGGGGATCTACTCCGGCTCGTGTTATCGCTGATTTCGCCGCGTACCATCCCATAGTGACGGCGTCCTCGTCAGCGGTGGCCACCGCTTTCTCCTCAATCCATAATACCTTAGTTATGGAGGGCTCAAAGCCCCATAGCCCAGCTATTTCGGACGCCCTCAAACGTTGACGTGGTATGTATGCGCCCCACCCAAGAATTCCTACTCTAGCCTCAGGTCTTGACAATGACTTGACCCCTCCAAGCATGTTGACGGGAGAAGTTTTATTATTTAGCCTTGAGGAACCAAGGACGCGTAATTAAAAAAACTAGCAAGTTGCTTACAACGCGCTACGCCCGTATTGATGCTCTATTTCCTCACGTGCAACCAGCAACTCACGTAGTGACCTGGCTTGACCTCAAGTGTTGGCGGTTCCTCCTTACTGCAACGATCCATAGCGTAAGGACACCTCGGGTGGAACCTGCAGCCCGGCGGGATGGCGGCTGCGCTGGGGACCTCACCCTTGATCGGAACTTCCCTGATCTTGAACCTGTTCTTGGGGTCTGGCTCCGGAACAGCCGCTATTAACGCCTTAGTGTACGGGTGCTGAGGATTGTTTATCACCTCGTCAGTGGGTCCCATCTCAACGATCTTGCCTAAGTACATCACCGCTATCTTAGTGCAGAGGTAACTAGCTACAGCTAAGTCGTGAGTGATGAATAGGTAGGCTAGGTCCCTATTTGCCTGTAGGTCTAGCATTAGCTGGAGGATCTCAGCCCTTATGGAGACGTCGAGCATTGATACAGGCTCGTCTGCCACCACCACCGTAGGTTTCAATATCATGGCTCTAGCGAACGCTACTCTCTGCCTTTGACCACCTGACAGCATGTGCGGATACCTGTTCATGAACTGCTCAGGCGGCACTAGCTTCACTTCGCTTAATGCCCTGTATATTATTTCCCTGCGCTCCTCCTCAGAACCGCCTATCTTATGAACTATCAGGGGTTCCTTAAGGATGTCGTAAACCTTCATCCTAGGGTCAAGCGAACCGAACGGGTCTTGGAAGACTATCTGTATTTCCCGGCGCAGTAGCTTATCGGCGTGCTTAGGTAGCTTCTGCGCTAAGTCCACGTAGCCGTCCTCAACAAAACACTTCTCGGGGATCTGAGAAGCTACTTCTCTTGTTGGCTTATAGTATATGTGCCCTCCGGTTGGCTCGAGAAGCCTTGTGATCAGCCTTCCCGTCGTTGTCTTACCACAACCGGACTCACCGACAAGACAGAAGACCTCACCAATATACATGTCGAATGATATGCCATCAACGGCCCTGACAAACCTCTTGGGCTTCATCGTTATTATTTCCTTTAACCCTCTCCTCAGAGGGAAGTACTTCATCAGATCCCTGACCTTAACCACCGGTTCGGTCATTCCTCTCACCCGTATAGGTGGCAAGCTACGAAATGACCTGGCTCAACCTCCTTGAGTTTGGGTTCCTCCTTCCTGCACTGCTCCTTAACATACTTACACCTCGGGAAGAACCTGCAGCCCGGCGGCGGCCTCACTAGGTCTGGCGGAACTCCCGGTATCCACGTTATCTTCTCCTTAGACCTTATCCTAGGTATTGACCTTAGGAGGCCTTGCGTGTATGGGTGACGTGGGTTGCCGAATACTTGGTCTGAGGATCCTATCTCAACTATTTTCCCAGCATACATTATGGCTACCTTATCGGCTATCTCGGCAATTAAACTGAGGTCGTGAGTGATGAATATCATGCCTATGTTGTATTTTTTCTTTATTTGCTTGAAGAGGTTCATTATTTGGGCCTGTACGATCACGTCGAGGGCGGTGGTTGGCTCGTCAGCTATTACTAAGTCGGGGTTAAGTAGTAGTGCCATCGCTATTATTACCCTCTGTTTCTGACCACCTGAAAGTTCGTGAGGGTATCGCTTCATTATTGTCTCGTCAAGGCCTACAGCTTTAAGCATCTGCGCTATTTTTTCCCTAGCCTCATTCTTGTGCATTCCCTTGTGAATCATTAGCGGCTCGGCTAACTGATCCTCTATTGTGAAGACAGGTGTTAACGCATTCATAGCGCCCTGGAAGATCATGCTTACCTTTTTCCACCTTACCTTCTTTCTGAGGTCATGCTCGCTGAGTTTTGTTAATTCAATACCGTCCAACACTATCCTCCCGCCAGCAATTCTGCCTGGCGGGGGAACTAATCCTAGAAGCGCCCAAGCCAGTGTTGACTTACCACAACCTGACTCACCAGCTATTCCTAGAACCTCACCACGCTCTAAAGAGAAACTCACGTTATCTACTGCCTTCACTACCCCCCTTAAAGTGTAGTAGTAGGTTTTCAGTTCTTTTACTTCTAGGAGTGCCATGCTTACCACCTCACCTGATTAGTCTTGGGTTGAGTATCCTGTCTAGTGCGTAACCAATGAATACGAACGTCATGCCAACCACCGCTATGCCGAGTCCTGGCGGTATGACCCACCACCAAGCACCGTTGAGCACTGCGTTACCAGCCTGCGCATCGTGCAGTATCTTACCCCATGTAACCACGTTTGGATCGCCCAGTCCTAGGAAGCTTAAGCCAGCCTCAGCAAGTATCGCGCCGGGTACTGAAAGAGCCATTGACGCGAACATGTAAGGTAGTATCTGCGGGAACACGTGCTTGAATATTATCCTCCATGAGCTCGCGCCTATTGCCCTAGCTGCCTCAACATATAAGTTCTCCTTTATTTGCAGCACCATGCTCCTTACGGTGAATACCAGTCCTACCCAGCCGAAGGCTATTAGTATCCACACGATATTCCAGATATTCTGGCCGAAGAAGTACGCCAGGATGATTAGTAGCGGTAGGACAGGTAGTGAGTAGATTATCTGAGCTATCCTAGTCATTATGACATCAGTCCACCCCCCTAGGTAACCGGAGATTACTCCGTACATAACACCTATGAAGGTGCTGATGACTGACACGACCAGACCTATTATGAGTGCCCACCTAACACCATAGACGAATGCTGGCCACAGATCCCTGCCTTGAAGGTCCGTTCCAAGTAAGCCATATACACCTAGTGCTTTGGCCTTCTCTACTTTGAATACTGGTTTCGGGTATCCTTTCGGTACTTTTATAAGGAACTTGATGTATAGTACGTACTTACCCCTCAGCGGTGGTGCTGTGCCCGCAACTATGTTCTTCTCAGCCTTAGACATCAGGAATACCATCGGGTCTATGTACACGCCCTCACCGATGCTCACGTTGGCGGCTTTCAATATAGGTCCCAGTATGGAGTTAATTAGTGCAGGATTCCTGGAATTGAGGACCGAGCTAATGTAGTCCCTTATGGAGAACCTCCACGTCGTGTTAGCAACTATTACCTTGTACGTTTCCGTCCCTGAAGTATTTACGGTCGTTGGTATTGTTAACCCGGTTAGGAGACCTGGGCTCATCATATCTGCATACTGGTTAATGTTGAATGGATTAGTCACGTTGGGTGATGCTCCAGGCGTTAGCGTGAGCGTTATTCCATCGGGCCTCACTAACTGGATGTTTATTCCCTGCACTAGTCCTTTCCTCAGGATTATGGGACCTATCTTTGATAGAACGACTATATCGCTTGGCGGGACGTCCGCCTCAAAGTCGTACACAATACTCTTCTCTATGTATACTAAGTACCTGAAGTGTAGGTTCTTCCTCAGGTTATCTAGCAGTGTCTTTCTCTGATCCTCAGGTAATTGCCTCAGTGCTTTCGCTACATCTGGGTTCATGAGGTCAAGATACCTCAACATGTCCTTATCGTTCTGCATGTCAAGTACCGTGTAGTTACCGGCACCAGTACTCAGGTCTTGCGTGACCGCGTACTTCACGGAGGAGAACATGTTTACCCAAGCAGGCGGTGCTAGCTTAGGTAACATTTTCTGGTCCCAGTACTCACCATGACCGCTCCAGTTAGCTATGTCCTGTGGATTAGCGATTAGTGGGAAGGCTAGGGCCACACCTATCAGTATGAAGAGCAGTATGAAGCCTACTAAACCGCTTTTCACTCTCTTTAATTCCCCTAGGAACCACCTGATGCGTTCTATCTGTGTGGACATTACCTAGCACCTCCCGTCATGCCTGTCCTGACTCTCGGGTCTAGGAGAGCGTAGACGAAGTCCAGTAACACAATGATTACGACGAAGAGGAAGACCGTAACGAATGTGGCGGCTATCAATACGCCGGTGTCACCGTTCTGTAGCGCTACCCAGTATGTCCTACCCATGCCTGGCCATGAGAACACGGTCTCCGTTATGATGGCGCCTCCTAGGGAGCCGACGATGCTTAGTGCACTCATTGTGACGATTGGTGGGCTTGCTGCCCTTAGAACATGTTTGTAGAGTACAGTTCTCTCGGGTAGACCCTTAGCCCTAGCGACGTGGACGAAGTCTTCAGTCATTACGGAGATGACTACGTTCCTTATTGTGTAGGCCCACCCACCGAAGGCCACTATTACTATTGTCAGCAGGGGCAACCACATGTATTTGAGCCATATAGGTATTGAGTAAATCCAGTAGAGGAAACCGCTAACATGCTTTGATAACTCAGCTAAGTCAGAATACACGTCTATACCTGCAAATGGTGCCACGCCAAGGTCGAAAGCAAATACTAGGAGCATCAACATACCTACCCACCACATCGGAAGTGATGCTGAGATCATCGCTATCGTTGAGATTACCCTATCCGCAATTCCTCCGGCTTTTCTAGCAGTCTGTAACCCCAAGAATATCCCTATTAAAATACAGATTATTGTAGCCGTGGTGAATAATATTATTGTGTTGGGCAGGGCCGCTAGGATCACGTCCTTCGCAGTGTTCCCCAACGCGCCGGCATAGTGGGCCCTAGCAGGAAACATATCGAACTTCAGCATGATTGACCATAAAGCGAACCTCAGTATTCTGACGGGTTTTGGCTCCAGAAGACCTAGGTCTCGCCATATAGTCATGTTGATTTGCTGAAGCTGCGTTTCATTCAGCTTTATGCCTCTCATCTCATACTGCCTTACTTTCGCTTGGAAGAGCTCCAATGCATATCCTTTTAGTTGCTGCTCACCTTGCTCAACGAATATTGCCGAGATTATGAAGGCGGCGACAATCAATACGATTAGGGC
>WAOL01000033.1 GCA_015521295.1 Desulfurococcales archaeon | reverse complement strand
GGTTTGGGCTTCGTGCTCCAGAACATAGCCCTAGCATTATTCCACGCGGAGCCCAGGTCCTATCCAGCGCCAGCTCTTAACTTCGGCATTAATGTTGGTCCAATAACGCTTGTCGCAGCTAAGCTCGTGGCCGCCGCGGTTAGCTTGGTGTCACTGTTCCTAATACACTACATGCTGACTAAGACGAAGTTCGGCCTAGCGATTAGGGCGACCTCAGCGAACAGGATGGTTGCCCCGCTCATGGGTATTAACGTCGGTAAGGTGTACGCGGTGGTCTTCGGCCTTGGCATAGCGCTCACGGCCCTTGGTGCGGCCCTCTACATGACGTGGGGGCAGGTCGACCCCTACCTCGGCGCGTCCTTCAGCTTACTGTCATGGGTCATAGTAGCTATGGGAGGGCTAGGCGGCGTCATAGGGGTACTAGCATCTGGTCTAATAGTCGGGGTTCTCGAGGCGCTCGGGAGTACCTTCATAACGCCGAGTGCCAGGATGGCTGTGGTGTACTTAGCGTTCTTCCTACTACTATGGTTCAGGCCAAGAGGCCTCTTCGCTAGGAGGTGATGGTGATGGTGAGCGCAGAGTTCAAGAAGCACTTCACGATCCTAGCAATACTCACCATAGCGTTAGCCCTAGTCCCCTTCATCCTTGGCTTCAATCAGTACTACATACTGCTCGCCGCAACCTCATTAATATTCGCGGTGTTCGTGGTCGCGTGGAACATCATAGGCGGGTACGCTGGTCAGCTGGATCTAGCACCCATAGCATACGTGGGCATAGGTGGTATAGTGGCGGCACAGCTCCTGAAGTACTACGGCATAACGCCATGGATAGGGATGTTCATCGGTGCTGGTGCATCAATGCTGCTCGCAGCCGCGATAGGGTACCCAACCTTCAGGTTCGGGATCAAGGAGGTGTGGTACGCGTTACTGACCGCCTCCCTAGTAGTGATACTCAACAACATAGCGCACCTGCCGCAGTTCTTGGGATCCCTCGACCACTACCTGCCGGCTAAGACCGGGTGGTACTACCTGATATTCACGGACTACCAGAACCTCTACTACGTGATACTAGCGGTGCTCATCGCGACAATCGTGATTAACCTGAAGATAAGCAACTCAAAGACAGGGTACTACTTAAGGGCTATTAGAGAGGATGAGCTCGCGGCCGAGGCCTTAGGGATTGACGTGAGGAAGTATAAGCTGAAGGCGTTAATGACGTACGCAGGCATAATGGGGTTCACGGGGTACCTCTACATTGTACTGCAAGGTACGTACTCCTACCACACTTTCGACTCACCGACCTCGCTAACGATAGCGATCATGGGCATCATAGGTGGTCTAGGATCAGTGGCCGGCGCATTCACGTCAGCAATATTCCTGAAGACCGTGGAGGAGTACTTAAGAAGCACGATAGGAGCGACAATACCTGGGTTATACCTACTGATCTACGGAATCCTACTCATAGTGGTCGGCATATTCAAGCCTGAGGGCATTGCAGCCCTCTTCAACTGGGCCAAGAAGAAAATCGGGTTTGACAGAAGAGGTGGTTAGCCGTGTCCGACGCGATACTTCAGGTAAGGAACGTCGTTAAGAGGTTCGGAGGAATAATCGCGGTAAATAACATTAGCTTCGACGTACGTGAAGGCGAGATACTGGGCCTCATAGGCCCTAACGGCGCCGGTAAGACAACTCTCTTCAACTGCATAACCGGCATATACACGCCTGAGGAGGGCAAGGTATACTTCATGGGTGAGGACATAACGGGGTTACCGCCCCACAAAATAGCGCTTAAGGGCATAGCTAGGACATGGCAGAAGACGAGGCCCTTCAAGAAGATGACCGTGCTAGAGGCAGTCACGGTGGGCGTGTTACTAAGGACAAGTAATGTCGACAAAGCTATGAGAGAGGCCGAAGAGATCCTTAAATTCATTGGGTTCCCTGAAGAGAAGATAAATGCCTTAGGTAAGGATATAACCCTAATGGATCATAAAATGGTTGACTTAGCGAGGGCTATAGCGACCAAGCCTAAGCTACTCCTGCTGGATGAGGTCGCTGCTGGCCTCAGGCCTCACGAAATGGACAGGCTCGCAGGCATCCTGAGGAAGATAAACTCCGAGAAAAGAATAACGATGATAGTGGTAGAGCACGTGATGAGGTTCGTGATGGGTTTGAGCGAGAGGATCGTCGTGATGCATGAGGGACAGAAGATTGCTGAGGGCCGCCCAGAAGAAATAGCGAACAACCCGAAGGTGATTGAAGCCTACCTAGGCACGAAGCCCGTATGAGGGAGGTGATCACGCGTGTGCGCATCCATGCTTGAATTAAAAAGAATCCACGCAGGCTACGGGGAATTCCGCGTGCTTCACGACGTTAACATGCACGTGGATAAGGGCGAGATAGTGGCGTTGATAGGGCCTAACGGCGCAGGCAAGACAACAACGCTCAGAACAGTGCTCGGAATGACGACCCTGTACGAAGGTAAGGTGTCCTTCAAGGGCGAGGACATAACGAAGGTACCCACGCACAAGAGGGTTGAGAAGGGAATAGCGATGGTGCCGGAGGGCAGAGGAATATTCACACCGCTAACAGTGTACGAGAACCTCCTTGCAGGCGCCTACACGAAGAGGGCTGAGGAGAAGCTACAGGACTCACTGGAATTCGTCTTCACTCTTTTCCCGAGGCTCAAGGAGAGGAGGAACCAGATAGCCGGGACATTGTCCGGCGGTGAGGCGCAGATGCTCGCCATAGCGAGGGCACTCATGTCGAGGCCAGAACTACTCCTCCTCGACGAGCCTAGCCTGGGCCTAGCCCCTAAGATAGTGCTTGAGGTGTTCGACGTCATTAAGAGGCTCAGGGAGGAGGGCGTGACGATATTAATAGTTGAGCAGCACGTCAAGAACTCCTTAGAGACAGCCGACAGAGCATATGTCATGGAGACAGGCAGGATAGTGCTTGAGGGTGAGGCGAGGTCCTTACTTAAGGACGAGAGACTGAAGAAGGCGTACCTGGTAATATAAGGGCCTTAAGCACAGGTAACTCCACGGTTTTTCTCCTTCGGCTTAACGATTCATTATCTTCACTCACCGTGAAGCTTCGCTGTATTCCTCAGTAACTCAGTAGCTTCAGAAAGCATTGACGCCGCACCCTCCATCTCCTCGGCCTTGACGCCTAACCCGCTAGCACTGATCTTATCGAGTAGCGCCACGCTCTCCAGCGTCGTTATTGCCGGCTCTATGAAGCCCCTCAAAACACCAGCGTATACGTGCGGGTAGTCCCTCTCCAGCACGTCCCTAACGAACTTAACCTTCCTTAACGCCTTCCTAGCCGAGTCGATTGCTGACTTAACGTACATGTTCGCCATTGAGTCACTCGAGAGGGGGAAGCCCGTTAACGCGGTCTGAATGAGTAGCCTATCGACGACGCCCTTACGCGACTCCCTAAGCACGTTCTCCGCCACACGTAACTTCATAGCGGACAGCCTAGCATGCCTTACGGCACCCTCCAACTCACCAGCTAAGTCACCTAACCCGCGTTTACCAAAGAACTTACTGAGCCACGGACTCAAGAACCCTCTACCATAAGGAGTCATTCCTTACAAGGATAATAACGATCGCCCTCAACACAACGCCTAAAAAAGCTGAAGCGACCCTGAAGCAACAAGTAAAGCGCTTAAGTGCGACTCACCGCTCCTAGGGCAAAGGGGGTCGGGGGAGTGCGGGTTCCTTCTGAGTATGTGTGATCGGGCGAAGCATCCGCCCCTACACTCACTGGCGATGGGGCATGAGGCGCAGGGCTCCACGCTGGGGGGTCTCGACACGGACTTAATTACTGGGTGACTCATTAGCTTCGCCCACGCACCTCTAACACCGTCCTTAACGACGTGCGCGGTCGTCACGTTCATCACGTCGCAAAGCACTACCCTACCAGAGGGCGTGATGTCCATAACTCCCCAGTCCCTGCAGTTCGCTGTCCTAAGCCACGGCGACTTACTAACCACCTTTAGGAAGGGCGTGCACCACACATCAACAACCACGCCAAGTTCCTCCGCAACCCTCTCAACAGCCCTCAACGCAGCAACATAGTGTCTGCTACTGACGTAGGAGTGTATCCTCAATGCCGTCCCCGCAGGCATTGCAGGGATTATAGATACTGACTCAGCCCCTAACTCTATTGCTTTCTCGATAGCCTCACCAA
>WAOL01000032.1 GCA_015521295.1 Desulfurococcales archaeon | reverse complement strand
CTCCGGGGCAATCATAGATGTGGAGGTTCCGGATTGGATTGATCCCACGGAGATGGATGCCATACTTCATAGTATCGTGGGCGTTGTTGAGACCGGGTTATTCCTTAAGGAGGCTACGTTAGTATATGTTGGATACCCTGACGGAAAAGTAACAGAGGTTAAGGGACCTAGAGAATAAAGGACGGAAAAATCTTCCCAGCGAAGGTTATCGCTTCCCTAAGTTCAGAATGTACTCGTAGGCGGAGAGAGCCGCTACTGCTCCTTCAGCAGCTGCCGTTACTACCTGATCGAACTTCTTCTTGTGTGGGCCGGCCGTGCAGTCGCCTGCGGCGAATACTCCAGGTATGTTCGTTTCCTGCCCCGGCCCCACTATGATGAAGCCTTTCTCATCTGTTTTGAGGCCTATGGTTTCAAAGAATTCCTTCGGCGGGACTGAACCAACCTCTATTACCACGCCCTCTACTGGTATCTTGCTGATTTCCCCAGTTTTCACGTTCTTTACTTCAATCCATTTAACGGTCCTATCTCCACCTATCCTCGCCACTACGGTGTTCAGCACGGGTTCTATGCGGTCGTTCCTCCTTATTAAGTCAACGTACGCTTTGAATGCTCTGAACTCGTCCCTCCTGTGTATTAAGTAAACCTTAGGCGAGTACTCAGCAAGGAGAAGTGCTGCCTGTAGGGCTGCGTTTCCGCCGCCTACGACCGCCGTTACTTTGCCTTTGAAGAGTGGGGCGTCACAGGGAGCACAGTAAGTCACGCCTCTTCCTCGAAACTCCTCTTCTCCGGGAACGCCTAGTTTCTTCCTCTTACTCCCTACGGCTATTATCACGGCCTTAGCAGTGAACTCTGCTCTCGAATGCGTAAATACTTTGAATGCGTCACCTTCCTTCAACACCTTCTCCACCTTATCAAGGATTATTGGGACATCATACTTGCGTACGTGTTCTTCGAACTTCCTTGCGAGGTCCGGTCCCATGATCTCTGGCATGCCTATGTAGTCGTCGATGAGCCCCGCTTCAGTAAGAGAGCCACCTATCTTTTCCGTTATGACTGCTGTGTTAAGGCCGAATCTCTTTGAATATAGAGCTGCCGACAATCCAGCCGGTCCGCCGCCCACGATTATGACGTCGTACGTTCCTCCTGCTGGCCTAGTCATTAAGCCTAGTCTAAACTTCATTGTCTTATACACCCATAGGGATCATTCATCAGTAATAATATGTGTTATGCTTACGTTAATTTCTTTAGTTCATAGATAACTTTAATCGATGAATGCGCGGGGTGAGGAAAACTTTGAGAAAGGTGCACCAAGCAATAGTTAGCGTGGATGTCAGAGCGCTGGGGATATTCCTAGCTTACACATCATGCGGTGGCGTGCTTGCCGAGGAAGGAAGGCCTGACGTAGCCGCCGACATTAATGAGTTAGTGGTGAAGCTTAGATCTTCCTATGACATTCAGACACTTAAGAACCACCCGCTGGTGAGATCCTATAGAGACATAATGTGGAGGTTGGGGATAGATCCAACTAAGGTTAGGCCCTCTAGTGAGGCGCTGATTCGTAGGGTTCTTCGAGGTCATTCATTTCCCTCTATTAACAGTGTGGTTGATTCTTGTAACATGGCATCTGCTGAGAGCTTAGTCCCCATAAGCATATTCGACCATGATTTAGTTAGGGAGCCCTTAACTTTAAGGCGCGCGAGGGAGGGGGAGATATTCGTAGACTTCGGGGGTAGGGAAAGAAAACTTAGCGGTAAAGAGGTGGTGCTCTCCGATGCTAATGGAAACATACTTCATCTGTACCCCTACAGGGATAGCGCAGCAGCCGCGATAAGGACCGGGAGAACGAATTATGTTGATATAATTGCTTATGGCGCGCCAGGCGTGCCGAAAACCACGGTTCTCGAAGCTGTTCGTAAAGTATGCGTGTACTTACTGAAGTACTACCCTAACGCTTCCTGCTCACAACCGTTGCTGACCTACTGATTTACTGGGTTAAGGTCGCCCTTGAATGAAGGTACAGAACTAATTTTACCTTGCATCCTACCTTCTCGAGGAGGTTAAGTCATGGGGATAATCAAAGTTAACGCCCCTTTCGTTGGGGAGGATGAGATTCAGGCGGTTTCCGAGGTAATTAAGAGCGGTATGCTCGCACATGGTTCCGTCGTGGAGAAGTTTGAGCGTGAGTTCGCTAAGTACTTGGGCGTTCCGTATCTCTTGACGGTGTCTAATGGAACCATAGCGCTGTACGTTGCGTTAAAAGCCCTCGGTGTGGGTAAAAACGATGAAGTGATTGTGCCGGACTTCACGTTCTTCGCTACGGCATCAACCGTAGTGTTGGCCGGCGCAACCCCCGTATTCGCGGATATAAATCTTGAAACCTACACCTTAGATCCTGCTTCCGTGGAGGAACTCATAACTGATAGAACTAAGGCCATAGTCGTCGTGCATCTATATGGTCACCCAGCAAAGATGGATGAGATCCTACGAATAGCGAGGGAGCATGGACTATACGTGATAGAGGACTGTGCACAATCACACGGTGCGGAGTATCGTGGTGTAAAGACAGGAAGCATAGGTGACATCGGTGCCTTCAGCTTTTACGCCACCAAGAACTTAACGATGGGAGAGGGAGGCGCCATCTCAACTAAGTCAAAGGACGTAGCTGACTTCGTTAGGCTCTACAGGAACCATGGGCAGAGAAAGCGCTATTATCACGAAGTAATAGGCTGGAACTTCAGGATAACTAACATTCAAGCCGCGATAGGTCTCCAGCAATTGAGGAAGCTTGATCAGATGAATTCCAGACGCCGGGAGATAGCGAGGCTTTACAGGGACGAGCTAAGTAGTATTAAGTCCCTGCGCTTACCTGTGGAGAAACCCTGGGCGAAACATGTTTACCACCAATTCACGGTGTGGGTTGAAGGAGACGGTGCCAGAGATAGGCTAGCTGAGCACTTGAGGGAACATGGCGTTCAGGTAGGCATACATTACCCCAGACCTCTGCATGCACAACCAGCACTACGCAAGTACCTCAGAACACCATGTCCAAACGCGGAAAACGCCTCGACACATGTGCTATCTCTACCCATGCACCCGGGCTTAAGTGATGAGGATGTGTTAACCGTGACGAAGTTAGTTAAGGAGTACTTCAAGAGTACATAAGCTAGTGTCGTGTGGCAATTAACACTGTTTAACATGAATGGATGCTTCCATAGGAACGTGAAACATTTTAAGCCACGTTCCAACTTCATATGTTAGGTGATCTAGACGGGGGAAAAATTCAAGGAACCCATAGAGGATTACCTTGCCACGATATATAAGTTAGAGACACTCTACGGAGAGGCACGAACATCGCAGATAGCGAGGGAATTAGGGGTACGGGACGGCACAGTATCTAAAGTACTGCGCCACCTTCAGAAACATGGTTACGTGACGGTCCACCGGTACAGGGGTGTGAAGCTCACACCTAAAGGCAGAGAAATAGCTATGAGAGTCATAAGGAATCACAGAATACTTGAGATATTCCTCTACGACTTCCTAGGCTTTGACGCATATAAGGCACATGAACTTGCCCACAAGATGGAGCACTTACCTCAGGAGGTAATAGACGCGATATACGAGAAGATGGGACGCCCTGAGACATGCATATACGGATACTCCATAGACCCACGTTACCCTCCGCCCGTCCTCACCCTAGATAAGTCAGAACCAGGTAAGTGTTACATGATTGTCTGTGTTGTGGAGGAACTCGCCAAGATTATTGAGAAACTGAAAGAGGCAGGATGCTTTATATGTTGCAGGGTTAAAGTAGAAAGTAAGGGTAGTCGCGGGCTCGTTCTTCGGGTAGAGGGAGGCAGGAAACTAATTTTAAGTTTAGAGGACGCTAGAACCATTGGTGCTGAAGAGGTAAGCTGCGATGATTTCGAGAAGGATACCGTTAGCAAGTGCACCCCCAGGGTGCAGGTGTAAGGTAGTTAACATAGCTGGCGGGTTAGGCATTACTCAAAGATTATATGAAATGGGGCTAACACCGGGTAGTATCGTTGAGGTTGAATCCAGCGGAGGTGGACCAGTAGTTATTAGGGTTAGGGGCGTATCAATAGTTATAGGTAGGGGAATGGCATCTAAAATTATTGTTGAGCTTCTGGATTAGGAGGAATCGCTCCTCTAGCGTTCATTACCTATTGCTCGTAGACCCTTTTCCGTAAGCCTATACATTGTCCTCCCCTTAACCACCCTACGCTCCAAGTATCCCTCCCTCATCATCCTATTGACTCTCCGCCACACGACAGACTTATTAAGCCCTACCTTCCTAGCGATATCGGATAAGGAGAGTTCTCCCCCGGCTAGTGTTGATAGTATTACTAGGTCCCTGTCGTCTAGTCCTGACGTGACTTCGGGCTCCGTAATTGTCGGGCGTCCACGGAGCAACTTAATTAGCAAGAAGGCTACTATGGCAGCGGCAACTACGGCGAACCCTATGAAAGGTAAGTAGTGGCTTAATTGCTGTTGAGGGGATGTGCTACTTGATGATATAGATGAGTGAGTCTCGGAGGACTGCGTGGTTATCTGTGTTGTTGATGATTCACTACTGGTAATTGTGCTTGAAGGTGCCGTGCCGGATGTTGTTGCTGCTGTGGTCTGTGTTGGTGGTATCACTGCGTACTCTATCGAATACGTTCCTGGTTTACTGAAGAGTAATACTATGCTTCCGTTCACGAAGTTTATGTCAGGATCCCCAGTAACGTAGGTTAAGGCAGTGCCTTGTGGAAGAAACACTGAGGCTGGACCTTGCGGATGAATTGTTGCGTTAACAATTACCTCCTCACTAATGTTACCAACCTGAGCTAAGTACTCAGCTATGAGCATACCGACCTGCCCATACGTGTATATCGTCACTATACCGTCACTGACGTTAAAGTATAGTGGAGTCCCATTCTCAGTGTATACAGTCAGCGTACCGTCAACAAAGCCTGGTTCGAGGCTTAACCTCACGTAATCCTGTCCCGTAGCATTAACAATGACCGTTACGTCCGCCGTCCCTCTATAGTCAAGCCTGTAAATGTAGCGGGCGTTAAATGACGTTGCTACGGCAAACCCTTGAACAGCCGAGAATATAAGTACCGACACCACCAGCAATACACACAATAGGCACGTAGACCTCAGCATCCCTACCTAACACCCTCTTAAGTGCTTTCCTTTGAACCAATCATATTGTAGAGGTTCCCGTTATTAGGCTTTGACTCAGTAGTAAATTGGGGGTTAGCAGATGATGTTCAGGGAAGTTGATTTTGGTGAATTCAGGCTTACGGAGTATAAGTACTTCAGAATGAAGGAACCCGCGTACGCGTTACTCGCCATGCCTGACACTGGGTTAGTGGGTGTTATTGGGGCTAACCACCTGATAAAGGTCCTTAACCTGGAGGAAGTAGGGGGCGTAGACTCATACGTTTACCTACCTCCAATAGCAGTTATCAGTAAGAAAGAAATCAGGCTACCGATAAGGATCTTCGCGTCAGACAACCTATTGGTAGTGTATAGCGAGTTTATGCCCCCACCCCAAGCTTTCCCCACACTATCCAAGGTACTGCTAGATTACTTCGAGAGGAAAGGTGTTTCGCACGTGTTAATGGCGTCAGGGCTGGCTGTGCAGAATAGGTTTGAGTTAGATCAGCTTAAGACGTACTACATCACGACAAAGCCTGAGGTTGAGGAGGTGCTTAAGGGTGTTGGGGCTCAGCCCTTCGAGAATGGTTTCCTTGTGGGGCCATACGCACTCATGCTTAAGGAGGCGCTGAGAGCCGAGATGCCTGTGACTTTAGTGATGACTGAATCTTTCCTGGAGTTCCCTGATCCTGAGGCCTCTGCGAAGAACCTTGAAGCGCTCTCCAAAGTCATCGGGATTACTGTGGATGTTAAGGAGCTCATTGAGAGAGCTGAAGCCATAAGGATGCGGGCTAGGGACGCTATGAAGGCGGTGATGCCCAGCCTAACACGCATGAGGAAGGAATACGAATACTCCATGCCACTTAACATCTGAAACCTTAACAACTTGATCGGTGGTGAGTAACAGTGAGTACAGATGAATTCGAGAGGTTTTGGCGGAGGATAAAGGAAATTGAGAGAAGAATACTGGAAAGCTTCCGTGAGGAAGAGGAGCGAATCCTCAAAGAGCTTGAGGAGATTAGGAAAGCATTAATGCCGAGCTGGTCTTATGAAGGATACTTACGTCCTCTCTACACTATGCGGGATTTAGGAAGTGAATACGTGCTCTATATAGATCTACCGAACGCTGATCAGGGATCTATAGATATAAAATTCAAGGGCAACACCATCCTCATAAGGGCGAAGCTCAGGACAAAACATAAGTTCAGTGAGTGGTCTGGCCAAGGAGGAGAGACCGTATTTACTGAGTATAGGGATGTAATTACCCTCCCCTTTAATATAGACCCCAACTGCGTGAGCCTACGCCAGAGGAAAGGAATGATCGAATTAAGGATAAGGAAGCCTAAACGAGCCTAGGATTGAATAGCTTAATCATTTAATTACTAGGATCATTCTAACCCTAGGTGCGTGTATTGAGCGTTGAGAGAGAACAGAGGAGGAAGCTTAGGGAGGAGTTAATAGGGAGAGGAGTTAACCCATATCCACACATACCGAAGTTTAAACCAATACCCGTTAAGGAAATACTCTCTAACCCTAACATAGGAACTAAGGTTTCCGCTGCTGGACGCGTTGTTGCGGTAAGAAAGCACGGTAAGCTAGCATTCATAGATATCGTAGATGACGGTACGCGCATTCAGTGCGCGCTTAACGCAAGGGTCTTAGGTAAGGACAAGTTCAAGGAATTCTTCAGGATCGTAGACCTCGGAGACTTCGTGAACGTAACTGGCGAACTCTTCGTAACACAGAAAGGTGAACTCACCATCAATATTGAGGACTACCAACTCCTTTCTAAAGCTCTGAGGTCGCCACCAGTGAAATGGGGGCACAGGTTACTTGACCCCGAGGTTAGGTACAGGAAGCGCTACCTAGACATAATGATGACACCTCAAGTACGGCGGGTGCTTGAGATACGATTCAACACGATTAAGGAGATCCGTAAGTTCATGTGGAGCCGTGGGTATGTGGAGGTCGAGACACCTGTCCTACAGCCTGTCTACGGCGGGGCAGCTGCGAGACCCTTTAAGACCCATGTTTGGGCTCTAGGGGAGGACTGGTACCTGAGGATAAGTTTAGAGCTTTACTTAAAGAGACTGATAGTTGCTGGCTTCAATAAGGTCTTCGAGATAGGGAAAAACTTCAGGAATGAGGATATAGACGTGCTGCATAACCCTGAGTTCACGATGATGGAGTCTTACGAGGCATACGCGGATTACAACAACATAATGCGCCTCACGGAGGACCTCATAAGTGAGGTTGCTTTTGAGGTCGTTGGCACGACCCGCATACCTTACCCCGCTGATAACCCGGAGGTGGAGTTGAACCTGTCCCCACCCTACAGGAGATTACGGTTAGTTGATGGACTCAGGGAGTATGTCGGCATTGATGTTGAGGCGCTAAGTGATGACGATATAAAGGAGCTACTCAGGAAGCATCAGATTAACCTAGCTGGGGGTTACGACCGCGGTAGAGCTATCGTCAAGCTATTCGATAAGCTAGTTGGGCGGGAGCACTTAATGCAGCCTACCTTCGTCATAGACTTCCCAGCGTCCTCATCGCCTCTCACGAAGCCGCATCGAGAGGATCCAAGGTACGCTGAGAGATTCGAGCTATACATCGCGGGTATAGAATTAGCTAACGCATACACCGAGCTTAATGACCCCGTGCTTCAGGAACAGCACTTCCGCATGGAGGAAGAAAGAAAGAAGTTAGGTGATGAGGAAGCACATCCGTTCGACTGGGACTTCATTGAGGCGTTGGAGTATGGAATGCCTCCTACAGGTGGGCTTGGTGTGGGGATAGATAGGCTAGCGTTGATCCTGGCAGGACAAACGTCAATAAAGGAAGTGATACCGTTCCCAATGATTAAGAAGAGAGAGCAAAGTAAGGGCGAGGAAAGCGAGGGTCAAACCGGTAAGACATAACCTGGTTCCTCTGCGCCCCCTAGTAGAAGCGCGTAAGTACCTGATGGGATGATGCGCTCCAGCACCCCCCGAAGCCTGAGTTTTCCTCCTCTAAACAGCGTGTAGTTGAAGAGACCCTCGTACGTTATCACTAAGTCTAAGTTTCTTGCGAGTTCTATATGATCCACGCTATTACTTGAAACCTCACGCACATTAATCACGGCGCTAATTGACGTGGATCCCGGGTAGAAAAGTGCTGAGCACTGCCATGGCTCCACGTATGCCTCGACTTCCGCGATGCCTATTGGTTGGAATGCCTTCTCGCCGTACCTTCCGCATATGTCGCTCACAAACGTTATGCCTACCGGGCGATCCTTAATCGCTATTCTCGCGTATGGGGGATAGAGTGAAGCGACTATCTCTGGAGGTAGGTTAAGTGATCTTGACTTCCTGAGTATTCGTGCTTCGAAGATGTTCTTAGGGAGTTCATTAAACTTCCTTAAATGTGTGGTGGCTACGGTCATCGCTTCCCTGCAACCGTAGATTACTAGGTTCACATCGGAAAACGTAATGCTGTGCATTTTAGCGAGTATTGAACCCGTCACCCCAATCTTGCTTAAGCTAATGCCGCTGACATCGGCCACTATTGCGGCGGCTGTGAGGGCGTCCTCCTCGACCTCATCGTTTATTGTGCATAGGAGTTCCGCTATCCTTGATTCCGGGGTTAACCATTCTCTAATTGAGGATACAGGTAGCTTGGGTGTGGGAGCTCCAACTATGGGGTCCTTCTCAATCACGCCGTGTTTCTGAGATACTTCCCTCATCAGCTTCACGTCGTAGTGTTTCAACACGCGTTCGTAGTAGGTGTTGAACCTCCTCCACTGGGTTACCTTGCTCGTCGGTACGTACTTAACGTAAGCTATGACCTGACCCGGCGGGTGGGTATTCCCCACCACAACATGTATCCTGCCTCGCTTATCGATTAGTAAGTCATGATCCCTGAAACCGCGTTTGTCAGACGGTTTGCTATAAATCATCGGTCATACCGCCTTCCTCATCATCCGAGGCGAATTAAGCTTCCACTCATTATATTTCTACCCTTCACATGATAGATAACTTCGGCGTCAATCTAATTACATGTAAGTAACGTATATTCAACGGTGCCTAGCGACTTGAAGGATGAGGTAGTGATTAAGTTCTCCGCCGGCGTGATTGGCGATAACCTTAGCTTCGTGAGTGATGGCCTAAGCCTCATCGTGAGCGAGGGCACTATAACGGGCATTGAGGGCGGGAACACCGTTCCCGACATAGACCTCTCATGCTGTATGGTAATGCCCCCAGTGGCGAACATGCATGTCCACGTACTTGACTACGTAGCGCCAGAGTCCGGGCTAGATTTAAGTATCGATGAGATTGTTGGCGAGCCCTACGGCATTAAGTATAGGTTAATTAGGAAGGTCTCGAAGGAGAACTTACTTCAAGTCGTGAGAGAATTCAGGATCCTTTCCTGGAGATTAGGGGTGGGCTTCATAGCTGAGTTTAGGGAGTTGGGCACGTACGGATTATCAGTTGATAGGGATGAGCGCCCTTACGGTCACTTCGTCCTAGGCATGCCGTCCACGCATAACCCACGCGCTGTGAGGGGCGAATTGCCTGAGCTTTTAGAGCAGAGTGATGGATTGGGTATTTCTTCCCCTCTTTACTTTAGCGAGGATGTCTTGAGTTACCTCATTTCGGAGTTCAAGAAAAAAGGTAAGCCTGTATTCTCCCATGTATCCGAGACTAGAGAAACGTGGGAGTTAAGGGATTTTGATTTAATCCTCAGGGTTGGCCCGCCAGATACAATTATCCATGGAACATGGTTACGTAGTGAGGAATTGCAGGCCCTGTCATCACGTAGTGTAAACTTAGTTCTATGCGTTAGGTCTAACGAGTGGTTTAGAGTGGGTCTCCCCAATCTCAAGGCTATTTATGAGTCGGGGGTTAGCGTTTCTTTAGGGACGGATAACTGTGGCTGGGTTAAACCAGATCCTTGGAGGGAGGCGGAAAGGCTCCTCACTTTAGCTAGAGTTGCGGGCGTGAATGACGCTAAGTGGGTTCTTAATGCGTTGCTTAACGCATCACCGGTTGGTGTGAGGAATCGTATTATTGAAGGCGGCCCTGCGAACTTCATTGTGTTGAGGTATGCAGGGACTGTGCTGGAGAGGGCTAAGGATAAGTATGCGGGACTCGTGAAGAGAGGAGGAGAAGACCTAGTTATTTCCTTGGTGATGAAGGGTGCCTGCAGATACTGTGTTGAGGAGGCGACGCCCTTACGTTACAGTCTTCGTAACCATGTCGGTCGACGGGAAAATAGCTTCCGTGGTTAGGGACTCGAGGCTTAGTTGTCCCTTCGATAAGAGGAGGCAGCATGCTCTGAGGGCAAGCCATGATGCTGTGGTTGTGGGTGCTTCGACAGTGTTGATTGACGATCCCCTACTGACTGTTAGGCTGGTGAAGGGTCCTAACCCAAAGCGAGTTATTATTGATGGTAGGCTCCGCATACCGTTAAGTTCGCGCGTGGTGACTAACAAGGATGCTGAGACCATAGTCCTCACTTGCTCAGACAATAGTAAGTCTGAGAAGATCGCTGCCCTTCTTAAAGCTGGTGTTAGGGTTCTGACCTTCCCATGCGTTAACGGAATAATTAACCTAAGCGAGGCTCTACTGAGTCTCAGGGAAGAAGGCATTTCGAGCATCTTAGTTGAGGGAGGTGGTGAGTTGCTCTGGCATTTCTTCAGGCTCTCCCTAGTGGATGAGTTCAGAGTAACGTTATCGCCCTATGTTATCGGTGGGAGAGACGCTGTCACACCCGTGGAGGGACACGGCTTCGGAACCTTTAGTGAGTGGGTTAGACTGAGACTTATCCACGTCATTAGATGTGAGTGCGGTAATGAGGTACACTTAGTATATCGTGTCCTCAGACCTCTCAATGCATGATACTATTTAAAGGAATCTCCACATAATCCCTAGGTAGCGGTGGATAAGCAATGAGGGTTGAACACACACGAGTAATTCTTAGCATGGTGCTCCTTGCTTCGATTGCCCTAGCGACGGTTGGAATTATCGTCTCTAACATTACAGCACTTGCGGGCGGCCTTGACGAGGCCTTCAACATCGTTGGGGAAAGCCTTAGGTTGAAGTACGAGTACACGTACAGCGTAGAGGTAAGCAACATAGGCGGTGCTTCCGTAACGCTTAACGTGAGCGAGTACTATATGTACGTAATAACTAACCTAAACTCAACTCACGTTAAAGTCATTTCAAGCCCCGTAGGAAACGTTACTGTGAAGTTCGTTTCAGGATCGTGGGTAGCGCTGGCAGCACTGCTTGGCTGGGCGGGAAGTAACGTCACCATGTTCATTAAGAAATTCATTATCCCGTCCATAGACAATGCCGTAGTGCCTAAGAGCAAGTTACAGGACGTGTTGAAGGCCGTAGCCGCAGTCTCGCCGGTACGATTGGAGGTTCCGTCAAAATCATGTAACCTAATCAACATGGATGAGGTGCTGTTTAACGCGAGAAGATATGATGTTGGTGTCAGTGGTGAGGCGTACTATGAATGCAAGACAGGAATCCTGCTAAAGTACGTTAATGGAACCGCGTCCGTAATGAACCTAGGTTCAAGGAATGTCAAGGTTCGGGTGACCCTGTACGTTAAGTTAGTCGCAGCTAATACGGAACTGTTGAAGGAGGTCGTGGTGGGTCATGTACCATCCGCGTCAACCACTTTACCCGCCAAAACTTCCTCAATACCGGGATGGGTTCCCTACGCGTTACTCGCCCTAAGCATAGCGTTAGCAGTTGCTATGGGGATTATGTATTTCAGGATACGGAGAGCTTACCAGAAGTAGTCTCGTGAGGATGAATCATTAAGTAGTTCGGAGAGTACCTTAAAGAATGAGGCAGCGTTCCCTATAACTAGTACTGTTAGTCCCATGATAGCGAGTATTAATGCACCTAAATTACTTAGGGCTGATACGTTCACACTGAGGACGTATGCTCCATCACCATCCGCCGCTATCTTCACAGATAATGCCGAGGCCAACATAACTAATCCAACGACAGTGAATACTGCAGACATCAGGAAGAACCTTACCCCATACACTATCGCTTTTCCCCATCTCACCTTCCTCACCGTATATTCCTCTCTAAGCCACTCAAGCATTAAAAACCGGGGGTTAGGTGGAACAGTATTCCCTAAGTGATACTCGGACAACACCGAAGCACCAATAGTTTTATCCTGAGATTACCACTATGGGTAATGGTTGCGCTCTTGGACGACATCACCTCCCGGCAGGATAATGAACGTGTTACTGCTAGGCATGAGGAGTTCCTTAAGGCTGTGAAAAAACTGATTAGTGTGTACTATCCTAACATACGTTTAGACGACTTCCCATCATATAAGCTCGTCAGGAATGGCGGCATTCACCCTATCGGTATCTTGGTGTCCATTATCCTATCCCAAAACACGTCTGACAGGAATGCCAGTGTCGCGCTTCGGAGACTCAAGGAAAGGGTGGGTGAGTACCTAGACCCTGCTAAGTTGAAGAAAGTATCGGTTGAAGAACTTGAGGAAATAATCAGACCGTCAGGAATGCAACGCCAAAAGAGTCAAGCAATAACCAATGTACTGAAGGAGTTTAGGGAAGATCCAGATGCGCTGATGAGGGAGGACCCTGAGAAATTAAGGGAGAGGCTTCTGAGAATAGATGGTGTTGGACCAAAGACCGCGGACGTCTTCCTGCTGTTTGTGAGGGGCTATCCAACCTTCCCCATGGACACTCATATAAGGAGGTTCCTAGAGAGGATGGGTATAGGGTGTAGGAGTGAACCATACGAGAAACTTAGGGAGAGAGTACTGCAGCTCCTTCCTAGAGACCCAGGGTTCCTCTTAGCCGCGCACCTGGCGATAATTATGCATGGTCGTAAGGTCTGCAGAGCTAGGAATCCCCTATGCCATGAATGTGTGATTAACTCTCTATGTCCTTACTACAGAGGTAAGCTTCAAGAAATCTCAAAAGACGAGACTAGGTAACAATTTAATTACCCTCCTACTTGATGGGTGGGTGCTTGAGGAAAGGTATTCAAAACCTCTACACGGAACTCATACTAACAATGATAGTTGTAGCCTTCGGCACGATACTACTTTCAACAGTAAGAGGCGTTCAACCACCGCCGAGTATAGAGGATAGAGCAGGTGACGTTGCCGCCTACGTGATTAATGGGTCAAATAAAGTTATCATAGCGAATTGGGGAGAAGAGAGAGAGGAAGTGGATTTAGTGTGCGTGATGGATAACGGGTCAATAACTACTAGGTCCGTGATTGTGGAGCCTAACTCAACGGTAGTAGAAGAGTTAACCTGTCAAGGTGACCTAGTAGTGGCTTTGAACGGAAACCCTGTACCGACATTCATAATTTCCCCTTGATATACAGGAAGAGAGTTCTGGGCCTACCGCCATTTACGGAGGACACTATAGTTACGTGGGTAGGTTCCCACCCAGGTATTGGAAAGTCCAGAGTCACTACTCGTACATATTTCCTCAACTCTGACTCGAGCTTGTGTCTTAACTTCGCGTTACTATCTTCGGTTAGGTACGCATATACGCCGTCGACGTTGTTAAGCGGTACATACATAAAGTCTCCCTCAATGACGGAGACTAAGTTGTCAACACCTTCCTTGAGAACATTCTGCCTAGCCTTACGCGCTAACTCCCTCCGCAATTCGATACACAAAACTTTAGATCCCGTTTTAGCTAAGGCTATCGCAACGCGCCCATCACCGCATCCAAGTTCAGCTATCACCTTTCCTTTACCTGCCTTCAGTAACTCGACAATATACTTAACTACCCGTTCTTCAGTCGGTATCCAAGGGACTGGGGTCATCAACCCGGCACGGCTCCATTACTTAATGCGCGGTTAGAATTCTTGAATTTTTCGAGCATCCAAGACGCATTACCAGCGTTAAAGTACTGCAAATCTCTAAAACCTTAGAAACGCCTTACCTATAGGTGCCAGCAATGGTCACAATAAAGTGGTGGGGTCATGCATGCTTTGAGATAAGGTCCAGTGATGGGTTCACGCTCGTCGTAGACCCCCATGATGGTGGAAGCATAGGGCTTCCTAAGCCTCAGGTTAAGGCTGATGCCGTCCTGATAACGCATGAGCACTTCGATCATAACGCCTACCAAGTAGTGCTGAAGGAGGGAGGCAGGACATTCTCTATGAAGAAAGGTAAGTTCCAGGTAGATGGCTTCACCGTAACGGGGTTCGGGGCATACCATGACGAATTCAAGGGTAGGCGACGCGGTAAAGTAATAATGTATTTAATCGAGGTTGAGGGGCTACGCATACTCCACACAGGTGACCTAGGTCACTTACTGGATGATAAAACCGTACAGGATTTAGGTGAAATCGATATCCTAATGGTTCCTGTAGGCGGCACATTTACCATAGATAGTAAAGCAGCACTTGAATTATCAAACATGATCAGCCCTAAAGCCGTGATACCAATGCACTACTGGGTAAAAGGAGTTAACCTTCCTCTAAGACCGCTAGATGATTTCCTAGAAATAGCCAGTAACAAATATGAAATCTTAAGGCTCGAAAACAATGAATGGAATGTAAGTAAGAATGAGTTACTATCGTGGCCTAAAACCAAGGTTGTCGTATTTCCTTTTCCTTTTAAAGCATAGAATAAATTTAGGGGGCGGTTAAGCACGAAATATAAGACCATTAAGTCAGAATAACGTGCCTTATACGGATACCTTTTTGTACCCTCTCCCCTCTCCAGCTCCTAGTAACATAGACGCTTAATGCTTCTCTAATTACCTCAGACCTGCTGACACCCTCCATCCTAGCTATCTCGTCTATCTTTCGAAGTAATGCTTCCTCTACCTTGAAAGTCACTATCTTCACAACATATCCCCAATCCTTTGACTACAGAGTCCATGAAAAAAGATGCATAACTATTACATGTACTGCTACCATATGTCTTCCGCTTTAAAGCGGAAGACATATTGGAGGGCAATTTTATATAGTAAGACTTCAGTATTCCTCTTGAGGGGATAAGACATACCGACAGTACATATATCACTACCATCGAAGACCTATGAGGAGCTGAAGACCTTAGCTGCGTCTATGGGTGTCCAAGTAACTGATGTGATAAAAATGTTTATAAGCGAAGGCCTTCATGGCGATATCCGAAGCAATTCACCAGTAGTTAAGAAGATTAAGGATTACGAAGACGAGATAGCGTTCCTTAAAGGTAAATTATACGTGCTTGAGAACCTACTCCACGATCTTCTCTCACGTGTTGATCACTTAGAGGAGCGCATTGATGAGCTTGAGTCCCCTGACTTCCTCTTGAGAGGTAGGAGACATAGCAGTGGAAGGATTAATAAGTCCTGAAGGAGAAGACTTCTCGGCCCTGCTGAAGCTCCCGCGTCACGGGAGGTTATGAAGCAGGGAGGGTCACCCCTGGCCCTCGTAATAAGCTATTGAGTTTAATTAATGGTGGTTAAAGTCTAGGCGTCCACAGGAGTTATTACC
>WAOL01000031.1 GCA_015521295.1 Desulfurococcales archaeon | reverse complement strand
TCGAACCCACGCAGGCCTCCGCCATCGGGGATCTCACCCCCCGATAAGGGGTCCTGAGCCCGACCCCTTTGACCTGGCTCGGGCACCCCCGCCCAAGAAATGTGATAAATATATGAGCTTAATAAGCTTGAAGAAGGCTAACTGCCTTCCTCGCTACTCATAATCTCTAGGAAGACCTCATAGAACTCCTCCTTCTCTTGCTCCAACTCCTCCTCACTTCTCTTGGTGGTGCTCTCTTCACTTACCACGGATGTCGTTTTCACTTTAGAACCGGTTGCTTTAACCTCGAGTCTATACTCCTTAGTCTCTGAGGACTTAACAACCTCCTCATACCCGCACTCTGGGCACCTAAGTACAAGTTTTTTACCACGCTTCTCCGGCAGGAGCATCGAGCCGCACTTTGGGCAGAACTTCATGGCACTGACAACCCGACCTAAAGCACCGTCTGAGGGGATAAAAAAGATTACCTGCATAGCCTTAACTATCAATGGGCTATTTTGTTTATTTGTAACTTTGGGTGACTCTTTAACAGGTCTAAAAGGTTTAGTACTCTGTTCGGCGAGGAATTACTTACTCCAGTAAAGTAATCATAAAAGCAGGTGGTTTGATTCCAGGGACGTACCTGAACTCATAATGACGCAGGAAACACGCCTTCAGAACGGCAATTACATCTAGCTTTATTTATAGTGCATTATGTGCTGGCACCAGAAAGGTATGCCGCGAGATGATTAAGTATTGTTTCTCGGGGGTTAAGGGGTAATGAGTTTTCATACTCACGTATTGGGCCTTGGGGGTACTGGCAAGGGTGGGGTCCTGTGGAGTATGTTGTATTGAAGGTAAGGTCTCTGCGATACAGCTGTACTTCGAATACACGCTAAGCAATATCCTCATTAGAAAAACACTTCATGATTAACGTCAATAATGTTATTCAAGCTAATATAAAACCCTAACTGACTAGAAGTTTCACCATGAGTTTTGGAGTGATCAGTGTCTGGTGTCCTAATCATCCCTACTGGTTTTTGTGGTTAAGGTCATATGTAATACCTTTCATCATTTTCTCCGTGTATTCTCTCCTTGCTAGGACTCTTCCCCACTCCCTATACCTTGTAATTACTATAAGCGTTCTACTTATTCTCTCATGTTCCAGGCATTCCGTCTCAATCACATCGCCATTATCTAGCACTGCAACTATTTTGAATAAATTGTCCTCCCTGCAACTCTCGAGCTTAGCTGAGGTTACGAACCCGTTTAATGCCAGCCCCTCGAGGCGGAGTATTTCCACGCGTTCGCGCAGTGAACTCACCGTAGAGGTGTTTCGCGCGAAAATTTATATTTCGTGCTGCTCGCATCACTCTATGAGTGATCGCTACGAGGATCGTCCTAGTAACTACGACATCAGCAAAAGAATTAGTGGAGAGTGTAGCTAAGGAGCTACTAAGTAGTTACAGTGACCTAGAATTAGAGATTATCGTGTCTTCAGCATCAGTCGCGTCTCTTGCATCAACTGAAAGTATCTTGAGTGACTTGCTAAAACATAAGGAACGAGTAACGAACGCTGACCTAGTAATACTGCCGGGCATGATAAGAGGTTCGGCAAAGAAGCTAGAGAAAGTTCTAGGGGTACCCGTTGTTAAAGGTCCTAAATATGTAGGTGATTTACCGGAAATGATAACCCTGCTGAGAAGGGGTATGCGTTTTAGTACGGAGATACCGGCAGATGATGTAATCACGATGGACGGTAGGAAACGCTTAGATCACTTGTTTAGAAAACTGGAGGAAGTGGAACTCTGTTTCAAGGTTAGGAACGTATCATTCACTCTGAGACCCCCGCCTCTAAACTTATTCTACGAGTTATGCCCTACGGCATTCTCTAACTGCGGGTTACGGAGGTTCAAGGACTTCAAGACTTTAGTTGCAGGTCTGGCAAAGCTTGGGTACGGCGGCGTAATTGTTGGATGTGATGTTGAAGAGGATTGCTATGACGACCTACGAACGAAGTTACTGGAAATAAGGAGGCTCGGGCTACTGGCAGGGATAGACGTATTTGACCTTAGCGAAGTACCTAGAGAGGTGTTCGAACTAACGGACATCATACTGAACGTTACTACTGAAGACATAGACACTATCGCACGTCACGCTCAGAAAGACACCGCACTTGTGCTTGTTCCTGAGAAAACGAATTCACTGACTGAGGCAATGAACTCCATAAAGAGGGTGGTTAAGCTCGCTGAGGGTGCAGGTTTCAGAAAATTAATAATAGACCCTATACTAAAGCCGCCAATGCTTGGCTTAGCTCAAAGCTTAGTATTTTTGAAGGAAGCAGTATCGTCGATAAGGTATCCATTCCTAGCAGGACCATGTAATGTTTATGAATTAATGGATGCAGATAGTCCAGGTGTAATAGCGCTCTTAACGGCGTTAATGTTTGAAGTCGGGGTCAGTAACCTGTTGATCACCGAAGCAAGCCGCAAAGCTTGCGGAGCGGCGGAAGAGGCTGCATACGCTAGAATGATGATCTACGAGGCATTCGTGAGGAAGTCACCGCCTAAGGACACAGCATACAACCTCCTAATTCTTAAAGATAAACGAAAGAGAGAGATACGACACAGTCCTGAGGAAGCCGTAATTAGAAAGAAAGTAGTAGAGGGGATAGTCCCTCCAAGGATGGAGAGGACTTACATTAGGCTACATATTGACCGAGAAGCACAAAGAATAGTTGTTGATGTGCATCATAACGGAAAAATAACGAGGTATGAAGGAAAAGATCCTCTCAGCCTAGGGCGGGTCATAGTACGTGAATCAGGCCTGAGTGCCGAGCATGCAATGTACCTAGGCTTTGAGCTAAGTAAAGCATACTTGGCTATCAAAACAGCTAAGGACTATGTGCAGGATGATGAGTTATTCATATGGTCAGGCTATCTGAATAATGAGAAAGACTAATTTTCAGGGAGTGTTAAGTACTGAAGTTAACGGATTTACCTGTAGGCTCTATGAATCTCATTCATAGATTAAGTAGTATTTGCTGTTACACAGCATTTTTAAACATCATTTTCACAATCATGTAATGTAGTCTTAATAAATGGCATGCGTAAACACTTACTCGGTGGATGTTATGTCTATCATGAGAAGAACAGCAACAGCAAGGAAAGTGATAGGTAAGAAGGTTGTAAAGGGGAAAGTGTATACATACGAATACTTCACGTTACCGTTAAATCTGTATCTACCTAAAAACATGGTAGAGAAATGGGGCACCGAGTTCATTGTCGAGCGTGATGAGGATCGCGGCATCATAACTATTAAGGCAAAGAAAGCCTTCGAAGGGACCTAACCATCCAGTAAATCTAAGGTACCCTGCGAAAGTTCGGTGTTAACAAATTACATTATTTTTAACCTTTTTGGTAGAATAAAGGTAGCTTAGCTAATGAGGGTTAATCAAGTGAAGCGGCACAGTATTCCTTGCATAGTATTTGACGGCGTGTCACTACGTGCATGTAACCCCAACAGAAACATCGTAAAGGAACTGATACTGACTCTAACACAACTTGTACCTATAGGTAATGTAACGACATATTCCAGTATTGCTTGCTTACTTAATATTCACCCTAGGATTATTGCGCTAGTGCTAAAGAAAAACAAGAGACCAATAGTGTATCCCTGCCATAGAGTTATAAGATCCGATGGATATGTAGGTGGCTATACGCTCTTAGGTAAGCGTGCAGACAAAGTCAAGGAGAAACTCCTTACCCTTGAGGGGGTACCAATAATCAACGGGCATGTATCTCCTCACAGAATTATAGATCTTACTAAACTCTTATTAACATAAGAACTGACAGTTTTAATGCGGTTTCTCCTTATTTACGTTATAGTCCTTTAATATGCTCCATAAGCTCATCCTTAATGCGTTATAGTCTTTCTCTGTATTCCCAAAGAACGAATCTTGCCGCAGAATCTCCCTTCCTTCAAGGAACAGGGACACTGAGGGTTCACATCCTTTGATATGTAGTACGGCGAAGCTTACATACTTCCTAAAAGCGATCTCTAACCTGTTAAGTATCTGTAACATTTGCTTACCTGAGTCTGTGTCTAGGTCCACTAACGCAAGAAATACTGTCCTCCTAGAGTACACTTCCTTCTTAGCATCACTAACGCTTCTGAGCATTAACGGCAACTCTATCCCTCACATTTTTCCCTCAATTCCGACCTTATTATGTTCTTCAAGCTCTGAGGTATGTAGACCTCAACGTCAACAGGTAATTTCCCTTGAGTTGGTGGTTTGACTTCATTATCATTATAGAGAATAATATCATGCTTTAATAAAGCCCTTAACTCTGTGCAATCAAGTCCTTGGATTAGCTCCATGAACTTCACTCGGAACTCCTTACTCTCAATAATGTCCTTCTCACTGACTAAAGCACCGCATACCAAGCATGTTAGGTCCGGCATTAGTGAATTAAAGCTACAGCAGGGACACTGCGGTGGCAGAACCCCGTATTTCTTCTTAAGCCAAGAGTTCCTCCACTTGACACGCAGTATATCTAGTAGGTCATTTCTTCCTAGTTTTCTTAGGAACCTGTAGATGCGTGGTATTACACTCAATGCAGTGTTTACGTCTATATTGAAAGCTATGAACTCTAATTGTTCTGGCGTTAATTCGTTTAACATGAATGCTAGCCTAGCAGCTATTACTTCATTGATCTTATCGCGGGCCCGCAAGTATCTTTTAGCTATGACTTTCACGTTGCTGTATGACGTGAGTGAGCCGTATAGCTCGATTAAGATATCCGAGAGTAACTCTTTATATTGTTCTTTAGTTAACTCCAGGATATCTAGGCCTGTCAAGCTTACGAAATCCATTATGTACTTATCTATCCAGGCGTCTATGTTTACTTCTCGCTTCTTTCTTTTGGTTTTCTTTGTCTTAGCCTGGGTCTCTTTCTTCTCCTTCTTTTTCTTCCTTGCCATTGAGTTTAGGCCTCGCTCCAAACACATAGCAACCGGTGACCTTACTTGAACCTTATATACCTTTGATTTTAGTCCTTATTTCTATGACGTCGCCATCCTTCAGTACGTGATCTAGACCTACACGCTCACCCGGATAATTGGCGGAAGGGCCCCAGATCCTGGCGTACTTGAAGTACCTTAGGAACTCTTCCCGTATGCGTTTCACGGCGTCCTCTACAGTAGCCCCTGCCTTAAGTATCATCGGCTCGGATGAGGGTTTAGAGGAATTAGGTTCCTTAGTATAAATCCTGATTATTCCGACGATATCAAAGATTATCTTGGGTATTGTATCTAGACCCTCCCCTTTTATTGCTGATGTGACCACCATAGGTACGTTGGGTAGGGCTTTGCTTATTAGTGCCTTCACCCTCTTTGCGTAATCATGGGTCACGAGATCCTTCTTTGTGAGTACTATCAATGAGGGCTTGAACGCAACTCTTTCGTAAATGGCTTTCTCAACATCGTCTAGGGTCACGTGACCGTAGATCTTCACTATAGCATTATATATCTTGTAGCTCTCCAGTAGCTTCCTAACGTCGTCGGCTGTGCAGCCTTCTAGCCTTCCATAACTGATGACCTTTATCCCATGTGCAGCCTTAGTCCTTTCTATCTTGACCCTGCCCCTAGGCTTGATTATGTATATTCCTGCTTCAGAGAGCTCCCTACAGAGTACCTTAAGTTGCTTCAACGGTTTGTTAGAGAGATCTACAACAAGCATTATGGCGTCTGCGTTACGTGCCAATCCAAGGACCCTGGATCCCCACCAAATTGCTCCTCGTGAAGCACCTTCAATGATCGCTGGCGCCTCCACTAGCTGGAACTGTATGTCCTCAAACCTCAGCATCCCCGGTGTCGGGAACTTAGTTGTGAAGGGCACCTCGCTTACATCCGGTTTAGCATTTGTCAATGCGGAGAGCAAGGCACTCTTACCGGAATTAGGTAGCCCCAGCATTACTACCTGAGCAGCCCCCTCTTTCTCTATAAAAAAGCTTGGTGCTCCCGTGCCTGCTCTCCGAGCCTTACGCTCCTCGATCTCCTCTCTTAATTCAGCGATTTTTCTTCTAACCCAGGATCTCAGGTTCTCTGTGCCTTTGTGTTTCGGTATGGCTGATAAGTATTCCTCCAAAGCCTTTAGCTTCTCCTCGGGTGTCCTAGCTTCTAGATACTTAACCCACTTTGCCTTAGCTTCAGCTGGCAAGTTAGTCGGCACGTCAGCACCCTAAGATTTCTTTTTTGCCTCTATACCTTATAACGATTTAATAACCTCACAATGTTCCGCCCTTGGATTTTTCAAACCATTTACTTAGTTCCTGATCCTGTTTTTTCTCAGTAACTGTTATACCGAATCTCTTTAATGTGCTCCAGGATCGCCTGATGATTGAGGGCACTACTATTGGAGAATCGGTTAGGTGTTTCTCGAGCCACTCTATGGTTCTAGGGTCAGCTGGGTAACCACTTCCAAAGTCACCGTATATTTCCTTGAGTTTCGATACGTGAAGATCCCTGAGAAACTTAGCTACTATTGACGCAGCACTAACAACAACGTATTTCCTGTCAGCCTTAGGTTCCAGTACAAATGGTATTTTGCCTATCCCTCCCTTGAGTATGGCGAGGGCTTTCCTACCTGTCACGGCGTCAACGTAGATTTTCTTAATTTGTAGCCCTGTGCGTAGAATATTATTTACTAAATCAATTACGGCCTTAGCATATAACACGTTGATGTTCGTCTTATCGATAACTGATGGAGGAAACCGCTTAACTATAACTGCTTCGGCATACCTCAGGACGATTGTTACGAGTCTAGACCTCGCACTTGGAGTAAGTTCTTTACTATCCCTAATGCCAAGTTCACGGAGTCTCTGAAGCATGCGGGGATCAATGGCGACCCCAGCAACAAACATATCCCCTATAACGGGACCTCGCCCGGCCTCGTCTATCCCCAGAACTACGATTCCTGAACTCTCTTCTCTCACTTTGAGTCACCTCCTCTCACATAACTTACTACCCACCTCAATTCACGTATGTCGATATCTCTCCCCGTAATGTCCTTGAATATTTCTAGCACACCTACTCCCGCGTGAGGGATGTGTGACCGTATTGCCTGCATTAACTCCCTAAGGAATTCCTCAGAAGGAATAACGTGAGTTAGGACGGTGTAGGGTCCTGGTACGTGAACACCGTGGATGTGCACCACCTTAGCGCGTTCTAACATTATTGGGGGTAAATCATTAACTATAGTTAAGGGGTTATGGAGTACTTTCCATCGCTTAACCCTACGCTCAATTACGTGTGGAATGTCGAGGCACACACCTATTTTTCCAGGGTCAGCACGCATGAGTAAATGGGGTAGATGCTCCTCGTTAGAGCAGCACCGATCCATCACAGTCTCAATAAGTAGTGGTATCCCTAACTCATCAGAAAGCTGCGAGAGAGTCCCTAGTGATTTGCTCGCCGCTTCAAGACAGAGCTGGTCTTTAGGGCCGCACCAAGACTGGTTAGTGGATAAATGCACGACAAAGTAGAGAGGGTCCAATTTGCTGGTCACGGACGTTACTACACCTGATATTATTCTCTCTGACAACCTCCTAATTCCTGGAATGGGGGAAGCTAGGAACACCTCTCTCCACGGTAAATGTAAACCTACTTCCAGCCCCTCCCTATGTATAGCGTCAATGAATACGTCAGGTATCCTCTGAGTAAAGAGTAGGGGATAGTCTATGCTTAATTCTATGCCGTCTGCATTAATCCTCGTTAAGCTCTCCACGAAACTATGATTCATTATGTTCCGGTACCAGCAATTAATGAAAACCTTCATTTGGTATACCCTGTAATCTCCGTTATGGTCTGTAGAAGCTTCTTCATAGGATCTTCGAAGTCTTTAGTTAGCTTGCTTACTATATCCTCATATGGGGGCTTAGGGCTCTTTGCATACTTACTTATTATTTCAAGCACCTCATCGTTAGTGGTAACGTTAAATAACGGGTACCCCTTAGACTGCACGTACTCATTTATTGCTAGTCTTCCAGGATAGTATGTTAAGCCAGGGGTTAGGAGTAACGCAGCTTCTCTAGCTATGGACGCACCGCCCGTTATGACGGCAGCTGCGTAATACGTAAGGCTCACACCATCGTATCCTCCCTGAATAATCCTAGGTCTTACTCCCAAGGAATCTAGCTCTCTAATTAACTTGAGATGGCTACGGTACCTGGGAAGTAATACAACAGTGTACCCTTCCCTCTTCAACGTTAGCGCTAATTCAACGACGTCTACTCCCACTTTGAGTCCTCGATAATATGTTGCTTTCTCCTCGTGGGGTCTTAGAACGACATACTTTCCAGGATTAAGATCCAGGGACTTAATGTAACTCATGCTTGGTCTGCTGCGAAGAATCCAAAAGAGTTCATCAACGGCCTCATACTGAATTAGCTTGGTATCACCGCGAAACATGTATCTCCTTACGTTACCTGGATCTATGGCTTTAGAGCATAGAATGACCGACGCCAGCGGTAGTGATAAGCGACTCGGTACCTCCGCATGGGGAGAGTCCGTTATACCTACGTATGGGATTCCTACGCCGTAGGCAAGCCGAGCGGCTGAGGGATTAGGATACGCTACTAAGACAGCAGGGCGTTTCTCTTTCACAACAGGTATGAGCTTCAATGTCCGCTCAGCATCTGCTAGAACCTTATCATAAGGATCTCCCTCGGAGTACCTCCCCACAACTACGGGGTCTATTCCTAAACGCTTTAGTGAGCCTACGGTGTATTCGTATTCCCTACAAGTAACTAGTGTACTAAATCCTGCCTTCTCTAACTCCCTAGCTATGAATCCGAGCAAAGTGCCTTGCTTTGAGGTCAGCGCATCCAACCACACGATGGTACCCAAATCACATGCCCTAAAGGAAATGCCGTGAAACAGTTTTTAGTTTATGATCTCGATGATAATGATGTGGTGACCATGCGCAACAGGCTATTTGGGACCGACGGCGTGAGGGGAGTTGTTAACGAGACACTAACGCCTGACTTCATATTGCGTTTAGCCTTAGCGATAGGGGATTACTTTCCTCCAGGTAGCAGAATCTTAGTGGGGAATGATGCCAGGGCTGGAAACGAGTACATAGCGAAGATTGTGACTGGGGCATTAATAGCTTCCGGACTTAAGGTCTATTACGCTGGAGCGTTGCCGACACCCGCACTCCAATTCAATATTAAGGAACGCGGATTTGACGGCGGTGTGATGATTACCGCCTCACACAATCCTCCTCAATATAGTGGCGTGAAAGTGATAATGGCTGACGGGGTGGAGGCACCCCGTAATGTTGAGGAACGTATAGAGGAAGCATTCTTTAGCGGTAGGTATAGGAGGGTTCCCTGGCACACCTTCAGGAACCAATACTTCAAATTAAGTGATTCTGTGGAATATTATGTCGAGGGGGTAGTGAAGAAGGTCGACTCGGAGCGGATTCGGAGAAGGAGATTCCGTGTCGTTGCTGATTGTGCTAATAATGTAGGTGCGTTAACGACCCCCAGAATACTTAGACGCTTAGGGGTCAAGGTTCTCAGTGTCAACGCGCACCTCTCACCAATACCATATAGGGAGCCTGAACCCGTGTCCGAGAACTTGACCGATACTTCAGAGATTGTCCGGGCTATCGGAGCTGACTTCGGGGTAGCCCATGATGGTGACGCGGACAGGGCAATATTCATTGACGATACGGGCCGCGTAATCCCTGGAGATAGAAGCGCGGCTTTGCTCTGCCGGCATATAGTGGTGAATAGGGGAGACAATGCGCCTAGGAGGGTCGTGACTGCGGTTTCCTCATCAACCATAATTGAGGATGTACTCAAGGATCTAGGAGTTGAAGTGTACTGGACTAAAGTTGGTAGCGTGGGTATAGCGAGAACTATGATGGAGATAGGCGCTCTGGCAGGATTTGAAGAGAACGGAGGCTTCATGTACCCACCCCATCAATACGTAAGGGACGGGGGAATGGCATTGGCTTTAATGCTTGAGTACTTATCTTATGAGGGTAGGAAGTTAAGTGATATCATTAATGAGCTACCCAGCGCTCACTTAATTAAGACTAAGGTTCCATTAAGCGACAGAGGTAAAGCCGTAGAGATAATTGAGGAAATAAAGAGGAGGTACAGCAACCTGAGAATCATAGATATAGACGGCGTTAAAGGAATCGGCGAGGACTTCTGGTTCCTTGTGAGACCTTCTGGAACCGAACCCGTGTTAAGGATATTTGTTGAGTGTAGATCGGAGGACAAGGCGGAGAAATTACTTAATGATATACTCAGCATAGTAAAGGAGGTGGTAGGAGGATGAGGTACGCGTTAATGAACTTAATTGCTTGCCCCATGTGCAAACACTTTCCTCTAAAACTTTACGTGTTCGAGGAGAGGATATTCGAGAAGGAATACGAGGTTAATGTGCCATTCTGCGACGTTTATTGTGGTAGGAGAGGGAAGAAAGTGAGTGAACTCAAGCAGGAGGAGTTGGACTGTAAGGAGTGTGTGAAACATGATGTGATAGCAGGTGTCTTAGTTTGTCCTAAGTGTGGTAGGTGGTACCCAATAATCAACAGCATACCGCTAATGTACCCTGATAGCAAGCGCAAGCATCCCAAGGTTAGGGAAAAGGAAGAGGAGTTCCTTAGAAAGTATCGTGAAAAGCTACCAGCAGAACTAAGAAGCATTACCTCCTGAATCTCCTGCGTCGCCTACGCCTTAAGCCCCGTAACAATAACTCAGTAGTTGACTCTTCTGCCTCAATCCTGGGTTTCAGTTCCTCAACCGCCTTCATTAGGGGTTCTGCCTCGTCCTCAGGTAGTTTATTCTGCTCCAAGAACTCTTCACCTGTCGACGTCAATCTCAACCTACGCGTTACGGGGTCTGTCTCAAGCAACCCTAAGTACAGCAGTATCCTGATGTCCTCTGCCAGTGCCCTGCTACTGGGGGTGTCTCCTATCACTATGAACTCGTACCCCACATCAACGTTCTTCTCGTTTTTCAGCATGTACACGAGATTCGTTAGGGAACGCTCCGAGATTTCCTTCATAGCTTGAACTATGTGCAGGATCCTCAATTTCTTGGGATCTTTCTTAACCACCTCTACCGTTACGACAGGCTTAGTTACTATTCGTAGTTCCTTGCTTCCTCCAGAACCTTTCTGCGACAATCTACCACCGTTGTTATTTGACCCCTAGGAAAATTAAGCGTTCCCGATGCCTCAATTAGGCAAAAATTATATTCCTGCGACTCTATCTCATAGATTTTGGGTGATGCTGATGGCGGAGATAAAGGAGATAAAGGTAAGCCGAAGCGAGTACGGCATAAGCATACACAGTCACATACGTGGATTAGGGCTCGATGAAAAAGGCAATCCAAAACCTGTGGCCGACGGACTGGTAGGTCAGTTAGAGGCCAGAAAGGCGGCAGGCATAGTTGTCGAGATGATAAGGCAAGGCAAGATGACTGGGAAGGGCATACTATTTGTAGGCCCGCCAGGAACTGGTAAAACTGCCTTGGCCGTGGCTATAGCCCGGGAGCTGGGGGAAGACACACCCTTCGTCGCCCTAAGCGGTGGCGAAATATACTCTACTGAAGTCAAGAAAACTGAAATATTAATGAGAGCCGTTCGGAAGTCCATGGGTGTTAAGATAAAGGAAATTCGGAAAGTATACGAAGGTGTGGTGAGAAGTATAAAAATAGCTTACGCAAGACATCCCTTCAATCCCTATGTAAGGGTACCGCGTGAAGCACGAATAACCCTAGCAACAAAACATGATGAACTCACACTAAACGTTGGTGAGGAAGTCACTGCGCAGTTAGTTCAGCTACGTGTGAAGCGCGGAGACCACATATGGATTGATGCTGAGACAGGAGTGGTTCACAAGGTAGGCAGGGTCCGCGGTGTTGAGAAGGCCAAGTACTATGACGTTGAACCCTGGAGACTGGAGGAGGAGATGCCCAGCGGCCCTGTCAAGCGGGAGAAGGAAATAGTGAGGGTATTCACCTTAAACGACCTAGACGTGTATGCTGCCAGTCAGAGGCTATCACTTACAGGGTTATTTGGCATAGAACTTGAAAAGGAGATAGACGAGGAGGTGAGGAAGTCCGTCAATAATCAGGTCCGCAAATGGATTGAGGAAGGTAAAGCGGAAATTGTGCCTGGGGTGCTCTTCATAGATGACGCGCATTTACTGGACCTTGAGGCATTCGCATTCTTAACAAGGGTGTTGGAGTCAGAATTCTCACCAATCCTCATACTAGCAACAAATAGGGGCATAACGAAGATCCGGGGCACGGACATAGATTCGCCTCACGGCATACCACTAGACCTTCTTGACAGGTTACTGCTGATCCCCGTAAGGCCTTACACGAGGGACGAGATACGTAAGATAATAGAAATACGGGCTGACGAGGAAGGAGTCGAGTTAAGTGATGAGGCGCTTGAGAGGCTTGCTGACATAGGTGCTGAGAGGAGCTTAAGGTATGCGGTGCAACTTCTCAGGCCTGCAGCAATAGTTGCTGGTAGGAATGGGCACTCGAAGGTACTCGTGGAGGACGTCAATGAAGTAGTGCGCCTATTTGCCGATACCAAGACAAGCGTGTCACTCATAAAGGAGTACGAGGATCTTTTTATGAAATAGCTTCCACCCCTTCTTCATCGTCTAGGGCGCTAACCAGCGGTATCAGTAATGAAGGGTCATCTACCTCAACCTTATCTCCGCTGGAACTGTTTTCACTTATGACCAACGTAATGACTAGATAACTTCCAACTTTAACAGCCTTAACCTTCTTTATCCTCATCCTTGTATGTGGGTCCACCTCAGCCAGAGAATTATTCGACCCTGGTCGGAAAGTATGGCTCGATGAAGCTAGCGTCTTAGCTCTTATACGCGTCGCTATATACTGGTCGTAGCCGGTTACGGCTAGGATAATCAGCGTAATTGTCGCTATGAATAGCATCACCTCTAACGTGCGTCATCACCCACGAATGTAAGTAGGGTACTTCAAACCTTAAAAAACGTAGAGCGCGTTACTTCCGTGATACGCGTGATAAGGCGTTGAGCGCGCGTGCTGCTGCCCCGTGCGGGTCGGGTGCTTTAGTAATAGCAGAACCTATGACAATAATATCAACACAAGCTTCAGTGAATTCCTCGATGTCCTCAGGCTTTATCCCTCCGCTAACGGAGATAATCACGTCGCTTAAGTCATTCCTTATTTTACAAGCAAGGTCTCGGAATGATGTGGCCCTAATACCGAGTCTTCGTTGGACATCAATTCCTGAATGGATATTAATTATGTTAACTCCAAGCTCATGCAATTCTCTAACGCGTTGAGGGATTACATCAGGTCGCAAACCTATGGTGTCAGCAATGATGTCAACGCCCAGTTTCTTACCCTCAGTGACTGCGGCCTCTATAACAGCGTCATCGCTTGATGCAAGAACGGTCACGATATCTGCGCCGTGGCGAGCCGCCATACTGGTTTCGAGGGCACCTACGTCAGCCGTCTTCATGTCTGCAAGGATTAAGGCATCAGCGCTTGCTAGGGCCTTAATTATGGCTACGGATCTTATACCCTCAGCCTTGATTAGAGGTGTTCCGACCTCTACTATTGGTATTGGAAGGTCTCTTAGAGCAGACATTACGCGTATAGCTTCTTCAATGCCTGTGAAGTCTAGTGCCACCTGCAGCAAGGGGTGCTCACATTGTTCGAGCATTTGAAGTAGTTTCCCCAATGATCTCAACCGAAAATGTAGTGGATGGGGAAGCTATTAACGCATTTTCTGTGGGACTATAGCTCTGAGCCAGCCTTTATTGGATGGCCAGGAAAAAAGCGCTGAAAGTCTTTAATTTCACTTAAAGCCCGTCGCTTACTCCTTCTTGGCAATTACTATTTCAATGGTGGAGACCCTAGTCTGCCTGCCCTCGGCAGTGGTCACTACCTGGCTGCCAATCTTGATGTCCTTGATCTCCACCTTGTCGGGGAGGAACCTGCTCCTCACTATCTCGACGGTGTCGACGGCCTTGCTGATAGCTCTGCCCCTAGCCTTTATCACGATCTCTGAGACGCCCTGGTTTAGCAGGGTTAGGGTGGCTAGTACGTAATTCATTACGGGCTTCTTACCTACTAGGACTACATTGCTTGAGATTGGACCTTGGGATGACATTGCTCTCTCACCTCATCTGCCTAAATTGCTTTATTCGCAGAGTATTCTTTGCCTCCGCCTTATAAGTTTTGTTGTAGTCCACTAAGAGGATGTTTAGGAACTGCTTATTAGTATTGCGTTAGTTACCTACTCAGGTGAGGATAACGGAGGAAAGCCTCCATAAGGCAGAATTCGCTGGGATTGCGAGAATAAGTAAAGTGCCCTTAAGTATTGCTAAGGGATTAGCACAGGCAAAGATAACCCCGCAAGACCTAAGTAATCCTGTATCGTTCCAGCTGGCCTTCTCAAGGCTATATGA
>WAOL01000030.1 GCA_015521295.1 Desulfurococcales archaeon | reverse complement strand
CCCCAACGATGATGGCGTGAGCCCCACAACTCAACGCGCCCCTGACGGCGTAACGTACTGACTCAATATCAGTTAACACGCTAGGCAAGCGACCAGCGTAAGGCGCCCCACACGGCTTAATGAGACTGTCCAGCGTCCTTAAGTATTCCCTAAGGACGGTGCTTACGGCCTTTTTATCGTGCAGGGGGGATGCGACAGGTATGAATGTTGCGACATCCTCACTACGCAAGCGACCACCCAGTAATACCTCCTTGAGTGATTATATCCCTAATATTGGGGGAGTTAATGCCTATAGTGACGACGCTCACCCATATGGTTAAAGAACCTAATATTTAATGGAAAATCTTTTAAGTAAAATAATATATTATACAAACAGACGCGGGAAGAATTGAGTGATAGGGTAATATCGATAAAGGTGCGGGTCACCTGCCCAGACCTAACCCCCTAAGTGCTTGAGGAACAAGGGCTTCATGAGATCCTCACCATCTTACCTAGTGGCATTACAGGGGTCGGGGAAGATCACCCCTCAAAGCGGAGAGCAATATCCTCGTGAACCTTAAATACCTACGATTTACTCGTGACTTAAGTTAATGGGGCATGAACCCCACACTGGCAGGGGAGAGAAGCAACATTAATCTAACCTTCACCGCCTTAACAAACGACTCAGTAACCGCTACTGCGACCTACGATGGCCCTAGGACATAGATGGTCAGCTCCTGCCTGAGTAAGTTAGCGACTACGCTAGTTAAAGAGGCCGACGCTATGGGTCAAAGGAAGTCCGAATCAATGCGTTGGTGTCAATAGTTCCTTTTAGTTCCCGCGCGTGATTCATTAGTGATTAGCGGTCGATAGTGTTTAACGTATCTCTAGTAAGGAAATCTATAATTACTGCCCTCTCCCTATCCTGTTTGGGTCAGTACAGTGGTCGCTGATATGGATAGCGCTTATAATGAATCTGTTTACACTCCCAAGCACCCTAAGCTACTCGTATGCATAATAACGCTTAACTCCGCCCACACGGTGACTTACGCGCTGGAGAGCGTGCTGAGTGATGGATACCCTCTCGACAGGATCAAGGTACTGGTGGTAGATGGCGGCAGTACTGACGGGACTCTTGAGGTGGTGAGGAAGGTTCTTCAGGAGAGCGGCGTGGATTACGAAGTGCTCGTCACTGGTGACAACATACCTGAGGCTAGGAACAGGTGCATAGATGAGGCAGTGACCTCAGGCTTCGACTACTTACTCTTCGTTGATTCCGACGTCGTAACGTCCCTGAGGAACTTAATTAACTGCCTTATCGAGAAGGAAAGAGAGCACCACCCAGCCATAATTCAGGCGTCCCCTAAGCCCAAGTTCTTTAGGGACGCGCAGGAGCTGAGTGAGTTCTCTAGGAAGGTCTTGGCCAGCAGAGCACCAGCTGAGTGTAGGGCACTGACTGTGAGGCCCTTAAAGTACGTGGGTATGGGGTTCACGCTCATCCCCGCCAACGCCCTACGCGCGCTTAGGTTCGACCCGGACCTAACCTTCCGTGAGGATAGGGCGTACTGCATGCGTGCTTGGCTAAGCAACGTTAAGGTGCTTAGACTCACCAGTGACGGTCGCGGGGAACTAGCTTACGACGTCAACGTGACCGGGGTGAACGACATCTACGTGAACACCTCCTTCACACGCCACTTCAAGGGCCTCTGGAAGAAAGTGGTTGCGCTGGCCTACACATATTATGATGGAAGCATGCTTAAAGCAATAATTAACTTACTGAGGGACAGGTACGGCAGAAGGGTCACGGCGTACGCATTACTTCTCTACTCATTCATAGGTGAGTTCGCGGCCACCCTCACAGTACATCTAAGGACTGTTCTGAGGGCCGACGAGCTACTGGCACTCCTATCCCTCACAGGCTTCACAGCCGCGTGTACCGCACTACATAGGAGTGTGAGGAGCCTACGTAAGGCATTAGGAACCGCCGTGAAGTTCATGCTATTCTCTGCAGCGCAACTACTGCTACTCCCAGCGGCGCTACTTAGATACGGTAAGGTCTTCAAAGAGGTCCTGAGAAAAAGGAAAACAGTGGGGAGGAGCGGTAACGGAACGCATTATTTAAAAGGAGTGCGGCCCCAAGCCCACGGTCCTTGAGTTCCTTAATGGTATCTAAAGTGATTAAAAATCCTGCAAGACCCGTAGGAGTCTTGTGAGGCGGGAAAGGAGGTTATGGGTCCCTACGCTATTGAGCGCAGGGAGTTTATCATAGCGTTAAGTATTGCCCTCTCCACACCCTCTATTCTTCTCCAGTCCTCCTTACTTGGCACTCTCCATTCTGGAGGCACTAGCTCGTCCGTGATGATGAGGGCTATTGCTAGTTCAGCTCCTCGGTACTCGGCTACCGTCATGAGTGCTGTGGACTCCATGTCGACCCCCAGCACTCCTTCATTAGCGTACCTCCTCACCTTATCCTCGGTCTCCATGAAGATTGCATCTGTGCTCCACACCCCGCCCTCTACGACCCTGGAGCCGTGGGGCGTTAGGGTGCTGAACATAGCTTCCCTTAACCTCTTAGTTAATGACTGTGACGGCTTAGGGACGTGTCCCTCCGGCACGTAGTGGTAGCTCGTGCCCTCCTCCCTCACGCCCCACGTGGGTATGAGGACATCACCTATCCTCAGCTTACGGGTTATTGACCCGGCCCCACCATACACTAGGAACCTCCTTATGCCCGACGCTATGAGAAGCTCCAGCGTAACTACCGCTGCTGGCGCCCCGAAGTACGTCTGGGCTGCCAGCACCCTCAGACCCCCTTCCTCACCTCCAATAGCTCTTACTATGGGTATGCCGCGTAGCTTAACCTCGCACGTGTTCCTTAAAGACTCCTCAAGTAACTCTAGCGGTGACCCCCAGAAAGTCAGTACCGCCACATCATACTCCGCGCCAAGGTTCCGGTTCCATTCCCTAACCCACTTCTCAGGAGTTATTACGGGCTTGCCTTCACCTGGCTTAATCAATTTTAAAGCACCTTACCCTGTACACAGTTATTATTGCGGTGCTTTGTTAAAAAGAATAACTTACTTTAGATACGTTGTAGTTGTGTTCTTCATTTATTAACTCTTCTAACCAACAGTGAGACTATCACGAAGGTCATTAAGCCAGCCAATAGTGCTGGCGGTGCAGCAATGTATATGGAATCCCATACGGCCCAGTTGAACTCCCCTTCAACAGCCATGGTCTGCGGTAGGGTCGCGACTATTAAGGCAACCCACACCACTAGGTTTACGGCTATGCTTGCCAACGCTCCCTCCTTCGTTGCTCGCCTCCAGTAAAGGCCGAGTATGAAGGGTATCCCCTGAACCATCAGTATGAGTTCCCAGCTCAGGTTCATGAGGAAGTATATTGTCTTGGCGTACATCGCTATCGCTAGGGACACGAACGTTATGACCGGTACTAACACCCTAGCAAGCATTAGCTTAGTTCCCTCGCCCACATCCGGCTTCAGCCTCGGGAGAATGTTCCTCACGATCATTGTTGATGGTATGAGCATGGCGCTGTCGGCACTACTCATTAGCGCCGCTAGGAGACCAACGGAGAACACTATGAATGGAATGGTAGGGAGTAGCTTGAGGCCGAGTGTAGGCAGTATCTCGTCTGGGTTGCTTATGTTAGGCACTATTAACCTGCCGAGGATCCCTATGGTTGCCGGGACTAAGCCTAGGAGTATGTACGTGATCCCCGCCCCTATACTAGCGTACTTACTTACCTTCTCGTTCTTGGCTGAGAGTGCCCTCTGCACTAGGTCCTGGCAGGACAGCGATCCGATTCCCTGCACGAGCCACGACGATATGTAGAAGGCAGCGCCGAGCAACCCCACGTACCCTAAGTAACCCCAGTTACTCTCCGGAAGTATTGAGAAGTCACTCAACGGTATCTTACTCTCTATGACTTCCAAGCCTCCCGCCGCCTCGATCGTGAAGGGCAATAGAATCAGTACTCCGGTCATGAGGAGTATTGACTGGAACAGATCGGTGACAGCGACGGACCACATACCGCCTAACGTTGTGTAGATAACCGTGACGATGGTGCCTAACAGTAACCCGTACCAGTACGGAATCCCCAGAAACACCTTGAATATCGTGCCGAACGTCATTAGGAGGGAAGCCATCCAACCCATGTACGCTATCGTCTGCACGATGGCTGACGCGAGCTCCATCTCCTCACCGTACCTGTCCCTGAAGAAGTCCGATACCGTCATGTACCCCCTCCTCCGCAGGATGGCGGCGAAGAACAGCCCGAAGATTATGATGCAGACCCCAGCCCCTATAGGGTCCATGATCACTCCACGGTACCCGAAGGAGTACGCCATCGACGCACCGCCTATCGCTAGCCCCGTGCCGAACCACGTAGCCAGTATAGTCCCGTACGTTAACGCGTACCCTAACCTCCGCCCAGCAACTATGTAGTCAGCCAATCCCCTAACCTTCCTTGCAGCGTACCAACCTATGATTAGGGTTAGGGCCATGTACGCGGCCACACCACCTAACGCGAGACCAACCTTATCCATCACGCATCACCTCCACCAACACCTGAGTCGGAAGTCCTACTCGGGGGCGAGGCGAGGTTAAGCCTCTCGAGACGAAGCTTAATCGAAAACGCGTGTGCCTTGAACCCCTCCCGCTCAGCTAGGCTTAACGCGTCACCAGCCAGGCTGGCTAGACCCCCTGCTGAGACGTACTGAACGTCGATGAACTTGATGAAGTCTAACGGCGATAAAGGCCCCCTAACCCTGCACCACCCGCCAGTAGGTATGACGTGATTAGTGCCCAGTACGTAGTCGCCTAGGGCTACTGCAGTGCACTCACCGATGAACACGGAGCCAGCGTTCCTTATGCTCGACAGCACGTACGGCACTTCACGCCACTCAACCATGACCTCAAGGTGCTCGGGTCCGTACTCATTAACGAACCAGACCGCCTGAGGCAGCGAGTCGGCGATCACGATTAAGCCGTATCTCCTCAGAGCCTCCTCGGCAGTGCTTGCTTGCCTACCCCCGACAGCGTTAAGCACCCTCCTAACTTCCTTAACGATGTCCCTCGCTAACTCCTCGGAGGTCGTCACTAGGACGGCCGCGGAGTCAGGCCCGTGTTCGGCCTGAGCTACTAAGTCAGCAGCGATTAAGGTGGGGTCGGCGGAGTCGTCAGCCAGCACGACAATCTCCGAAGGCCCCGCAATCATGTCAACAGCAACGTCCCTTAACACCAACGACTTAGCAGCGGTGAACCAAGGGCCTCCGGGACCGACGAGCTTAACAACCCTAGGCACGGTCTCGGTGCCGTAAGCCATGGCGGCAACTGCGTGCGCACCGCCAACCCTGAACACCTCCTTAACCCCTGCAACGTCAAGCGCTACCAGCACCGCCGGATCTACTGACGCGTCACCATCACCCCTAGGAGGTGCGCACGCAACGACCCTACCCACACCAGCTACTAAGGCGGGGATCGCCGTCATTAGGGCTGTGGAGGGGTACGCGTACCTCCCTCCAGGAACGTAGATCCCCACGGAATCTATGGGCCTCACTAACTGCCCAACACTCACCCCTAAGCCGGCATTAACCCACCAACCCCTCCTGAGAGGCGCTAGGAC
>WAOL01000029.1 GCA_015521295.1 Desulfurococcales archaeon | reverse complement strand
TCGAGGTAGAGCTTCGAGGAGTACTAGTAAGGAGCATTAAGCCAGAACAAGTCGTCGAGATAGTAGATTTAGTGCTTGAACATGTAAATATAGTGGGAGAAGAGCTTATTCATGATAAGGCGGCGGAAATAGCTCTCCTCACTGGTTGTAGAGCCGTCGATGCATATTACATAGCAACAGCCAAGCATGTTGACGGCATCCTGACTATCAATGATAGGGTCATGAAGTATAATGCCCTAAGAGCAGGAATTGAAGCCTACTACCTACTCAATGATAAAGACTACGAGACACTCATAGCCAAACTAGCAACCAGTTAATTTGAGCTAATACGTGACCATCGTTGTGTAACATTGAGTAATATGTGGCGGGCCCGCCGGGATTTGAACCCGGGACCTCCGGCTCCGAAGGCCGGCGCCCTGTCCTGGCTGGGCTACGGGCCCTTGTTTTAGGTGTGTGTTTGGGGAATTAAGTTTGTGTTCTAGGTGTTTTATGTTGCATATTATTTTGGGTTCATAATTAATGTTTTTAATATGAATTGTTATTTATTATTGGTGGTTGGTGGGGTGGTTAAGAAGCTCTTCATTGATTTTTACAAGTGTGTTGGTTGTTGTGTTTGCGAGATTGTGTGTTCCTTAACTCATGAGGGGGTAGTTAGCCCGGTATTGTCTAGAATACGTGTGGTTAGTTATGAGTGGGGCAGGGTGCCAACGACTTGTCTGCACTGCGGGAGGGCTCCATGTGTTGAGGTCTGCCCGACGAAGGCGCTTTACGTTGATGAGGATGGCGCTGTGATGTTAGTGGAGGAGGCGTGTGTGGGTTGCATGGTGTGTGCTTTGGCTTGCCCATTTGGTGTGCCTCAGTTTAACCCTCTTAGCAACACGATGCTTAAGTGTGACTTATGCGCGGATAGGAGGCAGAGGGGTGAGGAACCTGCGTGCGTGAAGTACTGCCCGACCAACGCGATTGTGTTTGGGGATATTGATGAGGTTATGGAACACGCTAGGGTGGAGAGATTCGCAGGCAGGTTTGTGAGGGCGTTGAGGAGAGAGGCCCGCGTGGCGGGGGTGTGACAGGATGCTTAATTGTGGTTACGTAGGTAATATGCTCTTCGTGAACTTGAGTACTGGGGATATTAAGGTTGAACCGACTGAGAAGTATGCGAAGGACTACATAGGGGGTAGGGGAGTAGCTACCAGGATCCTCTACGAGTACCCAGACGCGTTGATCTTTATGAGCGGCCCGCTAACGTCGCTGGTGCCCTCAGGCTCAAGAATGGACGTTGTCGCAGTATCACCTGTCACTGGCCTTATAGGCGGGAGCAGTGTAGGGGGCGAGTTCCCGTCAGTACTTAAGTTTGCTGGCTATGACGGGGTAGTAGTGATGGGTAAGTCCGAGAAGCCTGTTTACCTAATAATAGATAATGGTAACGCTTCAGTGGAGAACGCCGAGGATCTTTGGGGGCTTAATGTCTTCGAAACTATCGACACCTTAACTAATCGTCACCCCGGTTCAATTGTTGCCTGCGTGGGTAGGGCAGGTGAGAGGGGAGTTAAGTTCGCTGGGATAGCGTTTTCTTATAGAAACCTAGCGTCGCGCGGCGGTCTCGGAGCAGTGATGGGTTCCAAGAACCTGAAGGCAGTAGTTGTTCGAGGTAAGGGAAGGGTAACGCCTAACGACCCCCTTAAGTTGATGGCTGTCTTTGAGGAAATCCATGAGTGCGTAGTGAGGAGTGGGGAATATGCGCGGTTTAAGGACTGGCACGTGAACTTCATGCCCACAATACTTAAGCTTAGAATGCCTTACTTCGGCGACTATGAGCCATACTGGGAGGATGCCTGGGAGGCAGCTATTAAGGCTAGGGAGTTCATGGAGAAACACACCATTGGGAGGGCAAGCTGCTTCTCCTGCCCTCTCAGATGCTGGGCCATCGTAAGCTACGGCGGTGAAGCCCTCCCCATGAACCTATGTCAAGGAACACTACCGGCCATAATGTATGTGCTGAAAGTTAGGGATCCTGAGCTTGCGTGGAAGATTTATAGGAAGTGCCAGAGTGAGGGCCTGGACATAATGAGTGCCGCGGCAGTCATAGCTTACGCGTCCCGCCTAGGCCTAGTTGAGCTAGGAACCGAGCAGATCCTAGAAACCATAGAAAAAATCATTAGCCGGGAGAGTGAAGGAGAAATCCTTGCCGAGGGGGTGAAGAGAGCGAGCGAGCACTTCAGCGTCCCTGCAATTTACGTGAAGGGTGGGTTAGAGTCGTGGAGTAGTGATTTAAGATTATTCGTAGGTTCAGCCCTAATTTCAGCCGTTGCCGACTCAGGAAGCGTCAATAGGGCACTATATGCCTTCCCCGAGTTCTACTACTACATTAAAAGAGACCAGGCCGAGAGAGTGGCGAAAAAGCTTGTTAATGACGCAGAAGCAGCCCGCCCACAGACCTACACAGAAAGCAAAGTCAGGCTCGCGGTTCTCTGGGAGAACCTACACATAATAGCTGACTCACTAGGGGTCTGCATCATAGCCTTGCTAACAGCTCCCCTAAGGCTCTGGGCGGAGGTGTATGAGGCCGCCACAGGAATGAGAATTGGGGAGGACGGGCTGATGAGGGTGGCTGAAAGAATTAGGACTCTTGAGAGACTCTTCAACATAAGGTATGGCATGGTGAAAGACGAGTTGCCACCAAGGCTTTTCGAAGGGAAACCCAGGCTAGATAAGGATAAGCTAGAGAAAATGAAGAAAACCTATTACTCACTAAGAGGATGGGATGAGAACGGCGTGCCTAAGGAGGAAACGATCATAAAGCTCGGATTAAGTAACCTAGTAAGGTCGTGAGTAAGTGAAAGTCCCTAATAACTAACCTTCTTAACACTGTAGTTTAACTTCCTAACTTACATGAAGGAGTTAAAAAGTTGATGAAAGTTAATGCGGGTCCTTGGTTATGTTTTTGGTGTTAGTTCAGCTATTTGCAGGGTTATTGATGAGCTGTCTTTCAGGTTAGCGCCTAGGTAGTAGAGCATCCATGTGTTTGGCTGAGTCTCCATTATTTTGACAGTTGCTTGTGTTGCGTCGCTTTGAGTATCCGCTACGTTCTTTAGCGTTATTACGTATGCCCTGTAGGTTTTCCCGCTTATTGTTGTGGTGGTTGGGGTGACACTTATTACCTGCCATCCATGCTTAGTTGCCGTAATGCTTCCCTGAGCTATGTACAGCTCGATGTTGCCCGCGTAGGTGAATGGCGCGATCATCGCGTTTATCTGGCTTATTACTTGTTGCCCGTAGAGTGTTGCTGCCTGTCCTTCCACCGATTGACCATTCATTTCCAGCTTAACCACGTTGCCGTAGTTGTTCTTGTCTACCCATATGCTCAGCGTGCCGTTACTGCCTTCGGAGCTCTGCACCGTTATGTCTACCTTAATAGTGTCTACTCCCCCGACGCTGCCGCCTGGGGCCTGAGTCATTAATAGTGACGCCGTTAACTCGTCGCCCGTGGCGTTCACGTACCTGTAGTCTAGCTTAAGTCTTGAGTAGTTAGCTAGGAACGACTGGAAAGTGTATACGGAGTTAACATTGGCTTTCTGCGGGGTTGACGTGCTGGTCGTTGAGGCTGTGGTTGCTGTGGTGCTTGTTGATGGTTGCGTTGTCTGAGTCGTTTCAGTTGCTGTTTCGGTGAGTGTTGTTGATGCTGACGAAGTAGTGGCTGAGGTACTTGTTGTTTGAGGAGTTGTTGAGGTAGTTGTTGGTTGCGGTTCCTGAGTTGTCTCGGTTGTTGACTCAGCTGATGTTGTGGGTGTTGGGGAGCTTGTGCTTGCTTGACTCGACGTCTGTTGCGTTGTCTGAGCAGTTCCTGTGAGTGTTGCTGAGGTAGTTGTCTTGGTTATGGGTAATATCAATGGTTGATGAGTCATGAGGTATGCGCCCACACCAACCACCGCTACGGCCAGCACGGCAAGTACTGCTAAGGCTTTCAACATTTGGTACCACCTTTTCCTGAAATGTTCAACTGCGCAACTAATAAAAATACTGTATATACTACTGTTCATAAACACTTAACATTCTGATCCATGTAAAATAAAGCGTTCGAACTTAGAAGTGAGTTAGTAAGCGCTGAAATAGTTTTGGCTAATGCCCTATCAACGCGTCATGAACCTCTACGTTAATGCTGAAGCATTTAAAATTTTGCGTACTCTCAAAGGATCCTCCTAGTTCATGGCAGTTAACTCCATGTGGGGTCCTCATCCTGGTACGCGAGATACGTGGATTGGCTGGGAAGTGCGTGTGAGCTTAGCTAGCGGTGATTACTGTTACTTAGATGTGTTGCTTGCTGAACTCATGTGTTCATAACTTACTAGGTTAAGTACTATGTTCACGTTATTCACCTTCTCCTTGTTACTCCATACCAAGTCTGCGTAGGGGCTACCCTTCAGCAGTAGCTTGATAAGTTGAGCAACTACCTTATCCTCACACATTATATTATCGTGGCTCCATCCCGCCTTATCAACCATGTCGACGTAGGAAGCAAGCACTAGCTTATCCTTACTCACTACGTAGTACCTTAAGTACGTGAACCGCTTAATCACAGCGTTAATTATTGTTCCGTTGCCGAAGTACTCCTTATGCCCCACGAGTTCATTTCCTGAGGTAACCTTCCTTAGCCTTATGCTGAGTCCTGAGGCGTTGACACTCATGTTCCTGCCAGCTCCGTTAAGGATGATGAGTTTAGCTAGTGGTGAGTCAGCACTGATGACTCCGGAGGAGTGGATGATGACTTCCTTCTCGGATCCGTTGAGTGGGAAGGATAGTGTGAGTTCTCCCTCAGCGTCGTAGGCGAAGCCTGAAGCATTACTTAACGGCCTGAGCGTTATGCTGAGTTCATTAGTCATGAATACTATAGTTACGGGTTCGATCGGGGTCTCATTTATTTTAACTAACGCGAAAAATAAGTCAACATTATATTTTTCGTAAGCCTCACTGGAATCACCGGCGCTAACGTTTGTTGCTGAGGGGTGATTAAGTGTTGGGACAGAAATAATTAGTAGCCCAAGAATTATTAACGCCGTGAACACGGAAACCAAGGGAATTGTTCCCCTCACTCTAAATCTCCGCATTACTCTACACCCTCAACTAAGCTTATTTCCTGATTAAGAGACTCATTGCTATATAGGGAGGAATTCATTTTAAAGCTTACTTCATTTTAGAATACATCACGAAGATCACTATCTTAAGGGTGGGAGATATATCGCTGAGGTCTGCGGTCTTCACACCTTTCCCTGCTCCCTAATCTCAAGCCATGGTAGGTCCCGTAAGTACTCTTCTGGTGGTTTCGATGGGGCGCCTGTGAGTGGGTCGGTCATGTCCTTGTTCTTGGGGAACGCTATTACTTCCCTTATGGATTCCTCGTTTAGGAGCACGGCTACGAGCCTGTCGAGCCCTATGGCTATGCCGCCGTGTGGTGGTGCCCCGTACTCTAGTGCTTCGAGTAAGAAGCCGTACCTGTCCACCATCTCCTCCTTGCTTAGCCCCATCATGGCGAGTATTCTTTCCTGAAGCCCTCTGTCATGGATCCTTATGGAGCCCCCCGCCACCTCGTAACCGTTTAGGACTAGGTCGTATGCCTGTGCCTTCACGGAGAGCGGGTCCTCCTCTAACTTAGGTATGTCTTCAGGCGTTGGGGAGGTGAATGGGTGGTGACGTGGTATTGGCCGCCCGGTTTCCTCGTCAAGCTCGAATAGTGGAAAGTCGATTACCCAGGTGAAGACGTACTCGCCGGGCTTGGCTAGGCCTAGCGCGCGGCCGAGGGCGTTTCTTAGGTCGCCTAGGGCTTCCGAGACCTTCAGATACGGGCCTGCCGCGATGATCGCTACCTCACCATCGCTGAGGGAGAAGGCCCTAGCGACTTCCCTGCCGGCCTCACCACCTAGGTTGCTGGCTACCCCGCCGCCCACACGCGCTACGTAAGCGTACTTCCCTATCTTGTTCGCCTCCATGAAGTCCTTAACCATCCTCTTCACTAGCTTAAGTTGCTTACCGGGCTTCTCACTAGGTAACTGAATCGTTAATGCCCTAGCAACCTCACCCTCACCGACGCTCAATGGGTCCGAGACCGCGTCCGTCACGGTGCGTAGCGTGGCCTCGAACCTCAGGTCAGGCTTATCCGTCCCATACTTCTCAACGGCTTCCGCCCAGGGAATCCTCCGGAACGGTGTTTCTAGGTCCTTACCCATCACCTTCTTGAGTAGGTACTTCATAGCCTCCTCAACGACGCCCATGACGTCTTCGCGCGTCACGAACGACATCTCGAGGTCGAATTGCGTGAATTCAGGCTGCCTGTCGGCTCTGGGGTCCTCGTCCCTGAAGCACCTCGCGACCTGGTAGTACTTGCCTAGACCCGCTATCATTAGGAGCTGCTTGAAGAGCTGGGGTGACTGGGTTAACGCGTAGAACTTCCCCGGATGGAGTCTTGAGGGGACTAGGAAATCCCTAGCACCTTCGGGAGTGCTCCTCGCTAGGTAGGGGGTTTCGACCTCCACGAATCCCTTCGAGTCGAAGAACTCCCTTAACGTCTTGACGACGGCGTGCCTGAACCTTAAGTTCCTAGCCATGACCTCCCTACGTAGGTCTAAGTACCTCCACCTAAGCCTGACCTGCTCCGACGTGGTAGCCATTAGGGACTCGTCATGGATAGGTATTGGTAGGGGCTTGCTCTCATTAATGATCACGACCTCCTCAGCAGCCACCTCAACCTCACCAGTAGGCATTTCCGGGTTGACCTGGTTCTCCGGCCTAGCCCTAACCACGCCCTTAACAGCGACGACGTACTCGGGCCCGACCTCCTTAGCCACGCTGAATGCCGGCGACTTAGCGGGCACGACGACCTGCACTACGCCGGTCTCATCCCTGACTAGCATGAAGACAAGCCTACCGAACTTCCTAACCCTACTCACCCACCCGTTAAGGATCACCTCGCAACCAACGTGCTCCTTCCTCAGAAGGCCGCAGTAATGCGTCCTCTTCGGGTACTTGAACAACGCCACTCCACAAACCCCACACACTAAGGGTGATGTGAATAAATAGCTTTACCTTACCTAGGGAAGGATTACTTAGTGAGGAACTAAGGCGGGGCTGGTGTGGGGCTTGACTAGCCTAGAGTACGAGGTCATCGCCGCCGGGTACAGGAGGAGAGCCTGGGACGTTGTGATGAGGGTTAGGAAGTACTGTTGCTTCGAGGGAGGCCAGCGTATTGTTGCGGACATGGGTTGCGGACCCGGGCAGAACGCGGCGGCACTGATTAGGGAGGGTGTCGTGCGTGCCGCCCTCCTACTGGACATCTCCCCCGTCATGGTTCGTAGGGCGGTTGAGGATGTTAAGGAAGGCGTTGCCCTAGGTGTTTGCGGGGATATGGCGTGCGCGCCGTTAAGGGAGGGTTGCGTGGACGTAGTGATAATGGTTGCGTCGCTCCATCACCTAGTGAGGAGGAAGGACAGGCTAAGCGCGCTGAGGGAGTCCTTCAGAGTGCTTAAGGCGGGCGGCGCCATACTTGTCGTTGTTTGGGCTAGGTGGCAGGCGAGGCTCTTGCCACTACTTCTTAGGGGTGTCGCGCGCTACGTTCTCGAGCGTTCGGAGTCTCCTTGGGACGTTGTCAGGTGCTCCAGGGGCGGGGCGGTGTGTAGGGAGTACCACCTGTACTCGCTGAGTGAGTTAGTTGCCGACGTGCGTGAAGCTGGGTTTAAGGTCGTTGAGGTCGGCACGTACATCGCGCCGGGGAGGAAGTCGTTGCCCCGGAAGAACTACTACGTGGTGGGGGTTAAGCCGCGGGTTAATTCAAAATAGGTTTGATGCTTCCTTAGTGCTTGGGAGCCGTGGTTAGGGATGGTTGCGGTGAGTCTCGGGGTGGGTGTCGGTAGGCGCTTCAGGAGACCCACAAGGATATTGTCTGGTGTCGCTCCAGTAGCCATAATGACTAAGCCTTACCCGTGCCCGCATGGCAGGTGCGCCTACTGCCCAGGCGGCCCGGACGCGGGTACGCCTCAGTCCTACGTTGGGCGGGAGCCGGCGTTAATGCGTGCCGAGCAGGTGGGTTTCGACCCATATGAGCAGGTCCGCGTTAGGTTGAGGCAGTATGAGTGGCTGGGTTACTTCCCGAGTAAGGTTGACTTGATAATCATGGGCGGGACCTTCCCGGCCATGCCTCTGGACTATCAGGAGTGGTTCGTTGCCCAAGCGCTTGAGGCCATGAATAGGTACCCTGACGCACCCAGACCCGTTGGACGCGTTAGTGTGGAGGATGCTCAAGCACGTAATGAGGTCGCTAGGGTCAGGTGCGTGGGGATGACCATCGAGACCAGGCCGGACTGGGGGATGGAGCCGCAGGCCGACATCATGCTTTGGTTGGGCGCCACTAAGGTTGAGTTAGGTGTGCAGAGCGTTTACGACGACGTACTTAAGCGTGTGGAGAGAGGGCACGGGGTTAAGGAAACTGTTAGGGCGACGCGCGTACTGAAGGACGCGGGGTTCAAGGTCGCTTACCACATCATGTTAGGGTTGCCGGGCAGCGACGTTGACAGAGATGTGGAAATGATTAAGGAGTTATTCGAGAACCCCGAGTTCAGGCCGGACTACCTGAAAATATACCCGACCCTAGTCATTAAGGGGACGAAGCTCTACGAGTGGTGGGTTAGGGGCGAGTACAGGGCGTTAAGCGATGAGGAAGCTGTCGAGATCATTAGCGAGGCGTACAGGTACATACCGAAGTACGTGAGGGTCTTAAGGGTCCAGAGGGACGTGCCCGCACCCATAATCGAGGCCGGACCCAGGAAGAGCAACTTAAGGGAATTCGTCGAGGCAGCATGCATAGCTAAGGGCGTGAGGATAAGGGAGATCAGGTGGCGGGAAGCAGGGAGGAGGGCCTTCAAGCACGGCGTGTACCCGGACCCAAGGAACTTAAGAATAACGAGGCTCACCTACGAGGCGAGCGAGGGAGTCGAGGAGTTCTTAACCATTGAGGATGAGGTTAACGACGTCCTCGTAGCCCTCCTACGCCTACGCATGCCCAGCGAGCACGCCCACAGACCTGAGGTTAGGGGCGGGCAGACAGCGATCGTGAGGGAACTACATGTCTACGGACCTATGGTTCCTTTAGGTACTGCCCCCGAGAAGCCTTACGAATGGCAGCACAGGGGGTGGGGGAGGAAGCTCTTGGCGGAGGCCGAGAGAATAGCTAGGGAGGAGTACGGTGCTAGGAAGATCCTGATACTCTCGGGAATAGGTGTTAGGGAATACTACAGGAGACTCGGGTACTTCAGACCTCCCGGCAGTCCCTACATGGTTAAGCTCCTTAAGTGAATTACCGCGTACCTACGCTCATGCCTTCTTCCCGCGCATCAGTATTCCCTCGAGGGCGAACAGCGCTGTCGCCAGCCCTGTAACTAGGATTAGCGTGATTAAGTCGGTGCCGATTCCCTCACCGCTTTTGAGCCTCAGCGCCGCCGTGAGTACCTCTATGGCTAGGAAGCCGGTGAAGAATGCTGAGTACGCGAGTAACCTGGGCACTAACCATTTACCGATGACTACGTAGCCCTCGATGCTGACCGGCCCACTGACCCTGTACCTCCCGTCCGGTAACTTACTCACTAGCCCTGATTCCTCCAGGCGCCTTAAGTGGTAGTAGGCTAGGCTAGGGCTACTTAGGTTCAGTGTCCTAGCAACTTCTCGCGGACCTGCCGGCCCGTTACGTAGTAGGTAGGTGTACACTTTGAGGGCTGTCCCTTCCAGGCTTTGCCTCCTCTCCTCCTGCGTCAACTGGCTACGCACCCTCCCCGAGTTACTTGGTGCTGCGTGGTTACCCTCTAGGGATAATCACGAGTATGTCGGTCGGGTTGTATAGGATTGGCTTAGGTATTGACCCATACCAGTACTCGTTTCCTTCGTGTGTTAGGCGCACCTTAAGTATTAGGACGTGGTCTGATGTGCCCTTGGCTTCCAGGTTATTTCCTAGCGCTTTCCCGTCGATGCTTATGATTACGTAGGCCCATGAGTCCCCGTGGAACCATGTCTTCACGTTCTTACTCCATAACTCTGGTAAGGGTACTGTGCCTGAGATCGTGAGGTAGGCGTCACTGTTCCTAGGGATTACGGAGCTAATGTCCCTTAACGAGAAACGGACTACCCCGTGATCTAGGATTAGGTCGTTAGTGAATCCGTAGGCGAATCCGTCGCCGCTCTTAATGACCTCCACCGAATCGTTTGGCGGGCTACCTCCGGTGGGGATCTGGCCACCTTTCTCCTTGACGCTTATGGTGGCTGTGAACGTTACGGTACTCACGTTACTCTCTTCATAGTAAGCGTCTTGAGGTATGTGAACCGCTACGGTGCTTGGCAGGATGTCCGTGTCATTGTATGGGTTCCCGACCTTGATCACCGCCATGAAGGACGCCATGGTCACGTTCTTAGGTCCTACACCGTTGATCGTTACCGTGGTGTTGAATATTCTTATGTAAAGGTACTCTAGCCTGACCTCCGGCCCGTAATTCGGGTACGGCCCTAGCTTGGGTTTAAGCATGTACGCGCCGAGTAGGGTGCCAGCGCATAGGGCTGCTATCACGATTAGTGCTGAAGCAATCCTCGCAACCATGCGTGCTCCACCGACCTTACCTCGTTTTCTTTCGATAAAGCTCTAGTATTGGAACGGCGTTGTTCAAGCCTCTTGAACGGTGCGTAGGCCCTTACCTTAGGTGTTTGAGTATTCTTGGGAGTACCTGGCTCTTCCTTGACGTCACACCAGCTAATTCGGCGTAGGGCTTGTTTGTTAGGTCGATCTTTAGGGCTTTTTCGATGGGTTCCCTGTCGCCGACCGCCATTAAGTATGTTTTGTTGTCTATGCCGTCGGTTATCATTAGTGCTAGGAACCTCAGGCCCTTCTCTTGGGCGGCCTTGGCCATGGTCTCTAATATCCTGTTATATATTATCAGGTAGTTCTCTGGCCTCGTTGTTAGTACCTGAGCTATCCCGAACCTCACCCCCTTAACGTTGAATATCTTGAGGTCCCTCGTCACGATGTCCTTGGGGTCGCTGGGCTCGTTGGCCGCCATCGCTATCCTCATGAAGTTCACTGCTTCATCTAAGCTCACGCCAGCCAAGCCCGCCAGCTCCTTGACCGCCTCCCTATCCAGTGGGGTCGTGGTGGGGCTCCTCAGCAGTAGCGTGTCCGAGAGTATGGCGTAAAGCATTGCCTCAGCAAGCCTCGCCGGTATGCTCACCCCGCATTCCTTAGCCATCCTCCAGAGTATCGTGTTCGTTGAGCCGAGGGGCTCCACCCTGAAGAGTATCGGGAATATCGTCTCCACGTCCCCGCCCACCCTATGGTGGTCCACGACAGCAACTACCTGCGCTTCCTCCACACCATCCACCGATTGAGAGAACTCGTTGTGATCCACGAGCGCTACCGGCTTGCCTGCCTCCCCCACGAGCTCCGCCCTACCTATGATACCCTTCAGTCTGCCTAGCTCGTCAACAACTATGGCTACTCTGACCCCGGCACGCACCATCTCCTGCTTGACCTCAGTGAGGAGGGCTGACTCATGAACCGTTAGTGGATCCTCGGCAAACCTCTCTACGGGCTGGCTCAGGTCGAGTAGCCTGAGGGTCGTGTAGGTGTCGTATGGGGACACGGCCACAATTACGTTGCTTGCCTTAGCCAACTCCCTCACGGCGGGCTTGACCTCATGACCCCCAGTAACTATCAGTGCTGATACTCCGGCGCGGAGGGCCCACACCTGCACGTCCTCCCTATCACCCACGACCAGTATCTGACCCTTGATCTCCTCGGCCCTAGCCTCCTCGGAACCCTTCCCCCACGCACCAACGTAGACCCTCCCGTCAAGGCACGCTTCGGGGGACCCGACAACCACCTTGCTTCCCGACACCTTAAGGAAGTTCCTTAAGGGCACGGAGTCCAGCCTGAGCCTCATCGAGGCTAACTCACGTATGAAGTACCTGGCGAAGGACTCGATCGTGAATACTCCTTGAACCCTCGAACCCTCCCCAACTATGGGTACCGCCGTTAACGACTTACTAACCATTAAGTCGACCGCCGCCTTCACGGGGTCACCTACCGCCACGCTAGCGTCCCCGCCTCTCATCACGTCACGTGCCCTAACCCTAACATCATCGATCGGTTCGGGAGGTGGGAGCCCGACCTTCTCGAGCACTACGCGCGTTTCCGGCTGGAAGGAACCGACCCTGCATGCCTTGCACTTAATGCCTACGGATGACGCTAGGTAAGCGAATGTGAGTGAAGAAATAACTGCGTCCGTGTCTGGGGCCCTGTGGCCAACGACGATGACTTCACGGTCACCCACGAGGTCCCGCAACATGCCTAATTGACACTTAAGGCCTTCACCTGCACTCACGCTTTCCCACCCCCATTAATTGCTGAGACGTGCTTAAACCCAATTACTTCTGAAGCAACAGGAAAAAGCTTTCGTTAACAACCCGGTAAACCCTCACGGCATAGGCTCCCCGCAACTAGCTTGAGGTCGCGCCAGGTGTTGACGTTACTAAAGGAGTTCAGGACGCGCTCCAAGCTCAACCCGGCCTCTGCCGCGAGGACCTCAAGCTCAACCGTAGCTACGGTGCCTGAGTGTGCAAGTAGTTTGAGGAGCTTCTGGATGGATGCGGTGCCGCACGCAAGCGCTGCGTTAAGTATGGAGGCGAAGGAAGACCAGTACACGGCATGGAGGGGTTCGAGGAACCTGCCTACCTTAGGGACACACGCGACGTACTTATCGCTCACCTCGTAACACTTGTTAATTAACGCGTCAAGCACCTTAGGTTCGATTAAGGGCATGTCGCCAGCAATGACGAGGCAATCCCCTAACCGCTTCAACGCTGTCAGCACGGCGCCGGAGGGCCCCACCATGAACTCATCCACGATGACGCCGTCAGCGCCACCTAAGCTCATAGTGTCCCACACAGCACCTGGGCTAGTGATGAGGTACACATTACTTACCCGTGAAGCCTTCCTAACCCTGCGTAGGGCATGCTGGATTAAGGGTTCCCCACAAATCCTTAGCACCAGCTTGTTAGGGCCTAACCTGCTTGAGCGCCCGCCCGCTAACACTACCGCAGGTAGCACGCGTAGGTTACTCACTTACCTCACCAGTGTTTTAGGCACCACCATCATACGTGATGTGATGATTTAAGAATTCATAACGCGAATCCATGCATGATTAATGTGTTAGTCATTTAACTAATCAGCACAGTATCTTTATCGGGGTAATGCCTTTGCACATAGTTAAGAAGGTTGTCGGGAACCTACACCTTCTACGTGTTGATGATCCCGACACGAGGTTCTTCGAGGGCCTCTGGGAGATACCGGAGGGCATAACGTATAACGCGTACGTCCTCACAACCGATGAGGGCTCCGTGGTTTTCGACACATGGAAAGGCAGGTACGCGGACGAGTTCGTTGAGGCGGTGAAGGAAGTCACGCCCCTCTCTAAGGTGAAGTACGTTGTCCTGCATCATGGCGAGCCCGACCATACTGGGGCCTTACCGACGTTCTTGAAGGCCGTGAGGGATGCGGGGAGCGACCCACTTGTTCTGGGTCACCCCATGATTAAGGGCATGGTTGAGTCCATGTACGGCATTAAGCTGAGGTTTAAGCCCGTGAAGGATGGGGAAGCCTTCACCGTCGGCGGTACGGAGCTCCGCTTCATTCATACTCCATGGCTTCACTGGCCCGAAACAATGATGACTTACATCCCGGAGTATGAAGCGCTAATCACTTGCGACGCGTTCGGCGCGTACTCAATACCTCCTAAGGTCTTCGATGACGAGTTCGATGACTTGAGGTGGTATGAGAAGCACGTGATGAGGTACGCGGTCAACGTTATCGGGAAGTTCCGTCAACACGTTGTTAAGGCCCTAGAGAAGCTCTGGTCCGCCAGCATTAAGGTGTCGGTTGTGGCGCCGTCGCACGGCATCGTGTGGAGGCGTGACCCATCATTCATAATTGACCTTTACGAAAAGTTCGGTAAGGAAGCCGTAACTAAAGGTAAAGTCGTCGTCATCTACTCGAGCATGTATGGCTTCGTTGAGAACCTCATTGACCACGTGGTTAAGGAACTCGAGCTAAGAGGGTTAACGGTAACTACCTTCAGGTTCACTGAGTACGAGCACTCGAGGCTCTCAGAGCTGCTCGGCGAGCTGGCGGATGCCGCCGCATTAGTGGTTGGCGTGTCAACGTACGAGGGCGGGGTCATACCCTCAATCGAGCACGTAGTTAACTTAATAGCGAAGAAGGCCGCGTACCGGGGTAGGCCCGCCCTGGTGGTCGGCGCGTACGGCTGGGCACCTACCGCAGGTAGGCTCGTGAAGGACGCACTCACTAAAGCGGGGTACGAGGTAATAGGGCCCATCGAGGTAAGGGGAGCGCTAACGGACGAAGTTAGGTCAGCACTCAGCGCCGCCGTCAGGGAAATCGCGGAGAGGGCAAGCAAGCAGTGAGCCCTTACATACCTTGAAGCGCAAGTCAAATGATTAAGTTTTATTAGGAGAAAATACCCTACTCCTCGGTGCTTGGTGATGATGAGTAC
>WAOL01000028.1 GCA_015521295.1 Desulfurococcales archaeon | reverse complement strand
CGTCAATGATCGTATCGGAGGGTACGGCAGCGTACTCGCTCATAACGCCATCAAGATCTATAACCAGGGTGCCCTCCGAACTTAGGGGCGTGACGCCGACAACTTCGCCTGGACCAAAAGGCACGTCAACTCCTGGCTCAACAACACGGATCAACCCATAACTACCTAGAACCCTCCCGGGAGTTACTGGGAGTGTGCCAGAGGTTACGGCCGCGTCAATGGAGGTAAGCGATGCTGCAAGCACTTTACCCAAGACCCAACCCCTAGGAATTGGAGGTACTGGCCGCTCCTCTACAATTGCTTCCCCATTCCATACGAGAGCCTTCACTTTCTCACCCCCAAACATTAATGTCGGGACACAATTAACTTACCTTGGGTAAACACTTGGGTGAGAAACCCTTCCTAGCTTCGGGGAAGATTGTGAGGGACTACGCACCCCTTATGACGTACCTGGAGCTACTTGAGGACGCGGAGAGAGAGGCGCTAATGCCAACTAGCGAGTACCTAAAGGAAATAGTTAGTCGAATAAGTAAGGGAAGAGTTCTTGGTGAGGTACTGAACGAGCTGGCTAAGGAATTGAGGTGGAGGATTAACGCAGAGTTAGCGGTTAAGGCACTGAAGGAGGCGTGGGGCATGAACGTCAGCCCAGAGTATGCAGTTGACGAAATAGCTAGGGAGATGGCGGGATGGTTACTTGAGATGTGTGAGTCCCTTGGCTACCTTAGGATAAGGTAAGGTACGTTAACGGGCGCTAAAGAAGGTCTTGCCTTAAATACACTACTGCGCACACAAGTGATTTAGGGGAAGGAGTGATGTTTAGGAGGGCCAGTGGCATCAAGTGCAATGATACTTCGGTACTGAATGACGCAGTCAAACTAGCTAAGTGCGTGAAGGAGAACAGCCGTGACTTAAGCTACACTGTCGCAACCATTGAGAAAGTCATGAGTATTTATGCCGAGTCAGGCGACCCTGGACCCTTCTTGACCGTCTTAGGCTCATTACTTATGAGTAGTGTGGACATGACACTTACCACGGTCGTCAACGTCCTCTCAAGGCAATACACGGAACTACCGCCGGAGTTACTTCAGATATTCGCGAACATCGTGGGCTCCGTTAGCATAATTCGGAGGGCATCAGAGACAGGTGTTAGGCTGCCTAAGCCTGTGGTTTCCTCGCTAGTTTCGAGTATGGGGTGCTACGACTTAATGAGTTTGCTCTACATGTTCCACGAGCGTGCACCCGACAAGGTGGTGCTGTTAGAGTTCATAAAGAAGGCTCTGAAGTCGCCGTGGTGTATGGGGCTTAGGGAGGAGGCAATAAAGTTGCTGGGGCAAGCCCTTCTCTACAGGACGGTGTCGGTCGAGGACATTAAGGAGGTTTTCAGGGACACTAAGGTACGTATAGTCATAAAGAGGAAGAACGGCGTTACGGTTAGTGTTAAGATGTACATAGGCAATGAGGTTGTGGGGGACGAGAACTCGCCTTACGTGATGGACTTCGTAATGGCTGCTGTTAAGTCGGGTCTCATAAGCATGTAGTTGCATGGAGTAGTTGTTCACCCCTTCTCTTCAGAATTTCCTTAAGCTCCCAATCAATGATGTCGGAAGGCATCCGCGTTGACGTGTCCTTAGGCTTAAGCGGGAAGTAAGGGTCAGGAACGTATTCCCTCACGGCCGCTCTAAACGTGCTTAACCCAATCCCGCGCCTAACCCATCCTACAACGAATTCTGAAACCCACTCCCCACCTAAGGAGAGAATTGCTTGTGCCCAAGCCCACTCCCAATCGTAGGACTCAAGACGGACGCCAAGTCCCTCAACTTCCTTCTTCAGCTGGCGGAGTTTACGGTTGAATTCATCTTTAGAGATGAGCGGTGCGTACTGCATGGGTGTTCCTGACTTAGGAACTAAGGGATTCACACTCACCCGGATACGCCCACGCTCAGCACCACACCCTCGCGCTACATCTCTGACTAGCGCGCCAGCAAGCTTACCAGCGTTCTCACCTTCCCCAGGGATCCCGAACATGAAGTAGAACTTGACGTTCATCCCTTCCCTCAAGGCACTACACGTTAATGTCCTAAGCTTATCAAGGTCAAGTTCCTTATTCAGTAACGAGGCTGCTAGTGGACATGCCGTCTCGGGAGCTAGGGTTAGCGTTCTCTGCCCGCCAGCTCGGATCAGTCGCACTTTATACTCGTCGAGCGTGTGATATCGCACTGATGGTACGGAGTACCTGTAGCCTTCGTTCAAAAGCCACTCAAGTAACTCGACAGAGTTCGGGTAGTCGAAGAATGAAAGTGAGTAAAACACTACACGTTTCTGTCTAACGAACTTTGAACCCTCTAAAATGGTCTCCTTCACTAGCTTTAAGTCCCTATGCCTAGGCGGGTAGGTGACGTGGGACTCCATGCAGAAGGGGCATAGCCAGGGACAACCCCTACTCACCTCTATATAGTAACCATCACCATATACGGGATCCGCGCTACAGGATCTTATCAAAGGTTTAGGAATAAACACGGTGTTCAGGTCATTAACCCGTGCCCTACGAACACTGTCCTCTTTACCCGTGAAGGTACTATCCCGAAGGCCTAAGGATTCTAGGGATTCTAGGAGAGTGTCAAGGCCTCGGAACCCTCGTTCTAGCGCGTCACATAGCCCTTCCAGTAGCAGCTCGCCGTCACCGACGAACACTAGGTCAGCTATTCCGGCAGCTATCAGGGGATTAGCCATTAATGGAGGTCCGCCAGCTACTAGGACGGGACCCCTGTTTCTCCTAAGTCTCTTTAGAGGCTCGATACCGTTGGCGTCCAGTATCTTAACTAATCCTACTAGGTCAAATTCAAAACCTATTGAAATTAATGCGTAGTCAAATGACCTCAGCGGGAGCCCCGTTAGAGCGCCCCTGCTAGGATTGTCTAAAGTGAATCTGTCGACAACTATATTGTCGAACTTCTCGTAGAGGTAGAAGTAGGCTATGTGTGTGAAGAGGTTAGTTATCGATGCCTGGTAGGTGTTAGGATACACTAAAGCCACACGCGCCTTAGGCCGCCCTATGGGTTTAAACACGTTATATTCCTTGAACTGACCAAGACCCTCACACTTACGCACGCCAACCACACTTGAGTACTACGGATTAAACTTAATTAAGGGGTACTTGAGCAGCTCATTAGCCCTGCCTATAGTGGCGTCTTACGTTAGTAACTATCTGAGCTACTATGTCTTGAACTATGTCCTTATGTTTCCTCCTAATATGATGCTCTATTTGCTCGGGGCGCAACTGCTGGTTACATATTAAGCATAAGTACTTACCACTCACCCGGAGAATAACGGGGTCAATGTTCATTACGTAAGGAAATACGCGCTTAACTATGGATGCGGCAATCATGTGATTTCTTGCCTTATCCATAACTCTCTGAACGTACCCCCTAACCCTGAACTTAGATATCCTGTACTTGTGACCTATAGTGCTGGGAGACAATCCATCGACTAGGTATTCCTTAACGGCTAGGATCGTTATCGTGTCCCCCGCTAATCTCTTAACTACTAAGTACCTCGTGATAGCTGTTAAGGCATCGTCCACACCTCAGCACCAACTTCTTTCTGTGGCATCAAATTGTTTTTAAGGCATACAATACCTCAGCGCATCAACATCAGCACAGAGCTTGCACCAGCTCCTCTTCAAGAAGACCCTAAAATATAAACATCGAGGATTGTATTAAGGAGTTGAGGTATGACTCACTCGTAAGCATTACTACGTATTATTCTAAGGTTAAGGTTTTAACCTTGAATCACAATAGCATAAAGTGCTGGTGGGAGTGCGTGGATAGAGGGCAGACGATGATCGTTTCGGTAAAACTTGAGGAGTCTGTTATCCACAAGATAGACACAGTGGTTAGTTCAGGGAAATTCCGCAGTCGCAGCGACTTCATAAGGAAGGCTATCGAAAGGAAGATCAAGTCATTGAGGCACATGGTTTCAGGCTAAGCGTCTTCCGTCATTAGCATTAGGGAATTTGGGAAGGGTTGAGGTTTAAAGCTTAGCCTAACTTAGTAACTTATTGGCAGGAGTTGTAGGATGTCGCTAACATGGGAACCGCAATGGGAGAGGGTTAAGGTAGACTACGCAGGTATGATGGTGGAGACGTGTCGAGACAGGGTAACGGGTCTCCTTCTATGCCCCATATGCTCGGACATAGATAAGATATGTCCTGAAGGGAAGATCATCTCCGTAGTGAGTGAGGAAATGTCTGTTTTCTTCACTCCTGAAGACCTGATACATCACATTAGGACACACAGCGGCGCGTGGTACTCGAAGAGAATAAAACCCGTAACGCGGGAGGGTGAAGGGCGCTGAATACGGTAAGGAAAATCAGTAAGATATACTTAGGGCTTTCACTGACGACGACCCTGCTAAGAAGGAATGCACTTGAGGATAGCCTAGTATTCGACTTCTGGCCCGGGGGAAGCACACTTTATGGATGGGACCTATTGAGGCGGTGCATGGATCGACTCCCGATAGGTGTTAATGACCCGGATACGGTAAGTGCCTTAGGTGGCACACCAATCGAGTTAAGCCTTGAGGGAGAGCTTCTCGGAACGGAAAGCGACTATGAATTTAAGATCACGTGCGGGGATAAGGTACGCATCCAACGTGATTGGATCGCTGAGCTAGTGGGAAGGAAATGGTACGTCAGTGGAGGATGGTGCTCCTTATTCAGGAAACTAGTCAAACAGGAGAAGGCCATAGCAGGGGCATTCTTCGGTGACTTGAGGTTCATAGATGTTAAGAGAAAATTTATCTACGTACTACCTCATGGCTTAGTGAAATATGATAAGGCAGTGAGTTCGCTTCCACTAGAGTATATCGCTAATAAAGTCACGCCTCTCAACATACGCCGTCAGTTTAAAGCAAAGTACGTCACGTTGTACATAACGACAGTCATTACGAGGGGTGGATGTGAGCCCCATGTATGGTTCCTTGGTAAGCGCAGATTCGCTTCATCCGCGGTTGTTTCATTACCGCTTAAGCTCCTATACCCCCAATCAAGCTTGGGTAAGGGTGACCTAACCCTAACTTACGCGTTTGTTCCACAATTAATGGGTGGGCTTAATCCAGATATACGCCAGAAGGTTCTAGCCGACCTCAAGAGGCTCGGCCTAGATGTAAGGAATGCTTTATTCGTTCGAAGCCACTTTGAGCGCTACGGCTACTTGGGACAGCGCGACGGTATTGACGACGTCATTAACTTGCTAGAGGATCATGGAATAGAATGCGTGGGTAGGCTTGGAACGTGGAGAGAGTTAGGAATTAGTGAAATTCTCACGGAATACTCTTCTTTGCTTAAGCAATAGCTAATGCGCCATTACCGAAGGTTCCATCCGTATCTATCACGGACCCTATTAGTATTTCCTTAACCTCCCTACCCTCATCCGTCGCTGCGGTAAGTATCAGGTCCAGAAGCTCATTTGGAGACGGAATCCTTTTGACAGGGTACTCAACGCCGTTAATCACTAAAGATACCCTACCCTTACGAACCTGGTACGGTATCACGTACACTTCAACACCATACTCATGGAACAGTTTCTGAGCTACATACCAAGCAAGTTTGAGTAGCTTTTCCCCCATCTCACTACCGTTAGTAATTACTATCACGTCAATACTCATGCACGCCACCGGAGTAGGTCTCCCGCCGTGATTTAGTTATAAAAGTTGAACCACTTAATTCGATGCAGGTGCAGTGAGGTATGTGGTTCGCATTCGTTAAGTCACCTTTAGGAACAAACGTGCGTGTATCTAAGGCATTCATAGCTGACGTGAATAGTAATGAGGAGGACGAATTACTGAAGGGTAAGCTATGTGGTGTCTATGATGTGAAGGTGCTGGACGCAAGCATGCTTGATAACCTATACACGGCCTTAATACTTGACCCCGACGTCGCGGATTACGTGCGTTTAGGCGTGAAGTTAATAACCGTCGCTAGGGTTAGTTAATTTTACTCTTATTACCTTCGTCATTGTATCTACATATGTCGGGGGTGAGAGGTTGCCCGAGAGGAGAAGGAAGTCCATATTTGACATGTTGGATGAGATGATCAACAAGATGTTAAGGGAGGTTTGGGAGGAGTTAGATGAGTTTGCCATGGAGTCGCGCAAGTTTCTAGAGTTACCTGATGAGGTACTGAGGGAAAGAAAAGGAATTGTTGGTAAGCCCCTAGTATATGGCTTCAGAATAACAATAGGTCCGGACGGGAAGCCCAAGATAGAGGAGTTCGGCAACGTCAGAAGGGTTGGCAGGAGACCCCAGATAACTGAGGAGGCCGAGCCCCTAGTCGATGTTTATGATGAGGGCGAGAAAATACGTGTTGTTGCGGAAATACCGGGCGTTGAGAAAGACAAGATTAAGCTGAGAGCTGTCGGGCGGAAGCTAATAATAAGGGCGTCAAATGGTGACCGTAAGTACTACAAGGAGGTTGAGTTACCTGACGAGGTTGACATAAAGAAGGCTAAGGCAAGGTACAAGAATGGTGTGCTTGAGGTTGAGATACCGAAGAAGGAAGGTGGAGAGGAGGAAATAGGTATTCAGGTCGAGTAATGCCCTCAACTTTTGAGGTAGCTACTCCTCAGCAGCACTCAATTCTTCCTCACTTATCTCGGTTTCCTCTCCCTTGACGACGCTTCTGCCGCTTGGATCTTCTATTATTAGGGTAAACGTAACATTACCGTTCATAGCTCTTCTTATGACCTCGATCCTCTCGTAACACGGGTTGCTCTTGTCTAGGCATTCGGATGGTGCGTGGTCTATTACTCGCTGAAGCACGCCCTCAACGGTAGTTATGTACCCCGGTGCTGCAGGTCCTGGGAATATCTCTATCCCCAGCTCCGGGATCTTAATGGTTGCAGGTGCTGCTTTAATTACTAGTGCATTAAGATCCTTAGGTCCCTTAACCTTCACAGTAATTCTCTTAGGTCTCGTTGTTTCAAGTAATCCTACGTCGGACCACTTGAAACCGCATTTAGAGCATTTACCGCTCTCAAGCACGACCTTCCCGAAGTACGGCATGTCGTAGAGGAATATCTTAACGCACATGGATTTCTCCCCGCAGATAGGGCACTTAACGATGTCCTCGGCAATCATCCTGAGCCTCTCACCCTCAATGACCGGCATGTCACTCATGGTGAGCGTCACCAACATAGCTTTATTCCCTCGGCTTAATTAGGGTTGGTAGCTAGCTTGGAGTTAAGTAGCGTGATCAATACCATACTGGCATTTGTTGGGGAACCTGCGGGTATATTCTTAGTGAGCATGGTGTCTAATTCAATACCATTTATAACCGTGCCCTACCTTGGCATAATTGCTGGTTATTCATTCATATACACGGACCCTATCTCGAGGGTCGTATTGATACTGTCGTCCGCGGCCGGTGCCACTGCTGGGAAGATAGTCGTGTACTTTCTTGGGAGAGCCTTCAGGCGCGGGTTAGGTGAAAGTAGTAAGAAGAACATCGAGTTGTTTAAGAGGGTGGCTAGGAAATCGCTTTTCGTAGCTATAGTAGTTTTTGCCTCTACACCCCTACCCGATGATATACTATACATACCGCTGGGGTTAATGAAGTACCCTCTCCCGCAGTACGTTCTCGCAATATTTGCGGGGAAGGCGGTGCTTACCAGCATCGTTGTGGCCTACGCCTCATGGATAACAGCCGTTGCGACAACCCAAATATATACGGTACCAGTGCTTATCGCGATAACTGTGCTACTCACGTACCTGATCTTGAAGATAGACTGGTATAACATAATTAACACACTGTACGGGAAAGGCCTGATCCCAGCGTGCCAGGTGCTACTTAAAGAAGTCACGGCAGTTATGAAGGGGTTAATGACGCGGCGGCGTGACAGTCAAGAAGTTAAGAAGGCCTCTAAATAACTTGCTAATTTACTCCTATACAACATTAACTCCCCCGACCGTATACCCTTGAGCGAGCCGTCCCTGAAGACCTCACGCCCATTAATTATTACCCTACGCACTATCGCATCACCCATTACTAAGCTCGTAACTACGTGTGATACCCTACCTTCTGGCAGGATATCAGTTAACTCCCACACAACGATGTCTGCCGGTTCCCCACGAACTAGCTCGCCTGTGCCGAAACCTAATGCCCTATAACCAGCCACGCTGGCCATCCATAACGCATCTTCAGCGTTTAGGGCTCGACTCCCCCCATTGTAATGTAATCCGATCGTGAAGGTGGCATCATCTATTATGGAGTACGTTGGTGCTACATCTATCCCTAAACTCACGTTTACCCCAGCATCGAGGAGGGCTGTGATTGGCGCTAGACCATCCCGTAGTAAGGTATTGGATCTCGGGGCATGTGATACCTTAATTCCACGTTCAGCTAGAAGTTCCGTCAGATTCTGAACCCATATAGCGTGAGCAACTAAAGTATCTACGTCATCCCCTAAACCCACGTACTCCACGAACTCCCTTAATGAAAGCCCCCATCTCTTCCTTAAGTATTCTTCATCCTCAGGCACCTCTGCTAGGTGAGCGTGTACGCCGACACCCTCCTTCCGGGCAGTACTGATAACTTCCGCGAATTCGCTGGGGTTAAGTAAGCGGGGTGTGCAGGGCCCGAACCTAGCCTTAATGAGTTCAGGAAGACCTAACTTCCTAACTCTGTTAACGAGTTCTCTGTTTGCTTCGAGTGACTCGTTAAAGTCTTGGAAAACTCCCCCACTCATCACAGCCACGCTTAAGTCAGCTTTAATTCCAGTCCTAAGTACTGCGTCAAGAACGCGTTCCTCGTTGAAGTGCATGTCCGCAAATAACGTGATACCGGACGACAGCATCTCCGCAATAGCTACTAAGGCGGCAGCGTATGACGCGTCAGGGTTGCTGAGCAGGAATCTCTCCCAAGGCCATACGAACGTGTTCACCCAATCATCAAGCCTTAACCCATACCCTAGTGTTGATCTCACGGGGTAAAGACCTAGGTGCGTGTGAGTTGATGCGAGACCATGGGTGATCACTAAGGATTTCCCCGTGTTGCGGGGGTTTTCGCAGGGTTTCACATCCCTTATCTTAGTGTCGAATTCTACGCAAGCATCCTCAACATATGTATAGGGATTTATGAGAACGTACTTACCGCAAATAACTTGAGTTCCTTTACTCATACCACACCCTTCACACCATATACTGACACGACCACATATAGGTTCGTCGTTATCCTACTAATCCCTATGTACACAGGCTTGAATATAGTCATGTTGGGCTTCGGCAATACGGGTGGGTTTGTCGGGTTCTTGTAAAGGAACGCTACCTTCAATCCCGCATTACCCCACACTACGTACGCGGTGTTCAGGAGTACTTTGAACAGTAGTGCATTCTGTAACGACTTATTGGTCCAGTCCGGTAAACCTATGGCTACCTGCATCCTGCTGCCATAATAGGGTGTGTATGTGTACATGTACACTGGTGGTTTCCTGCCAGCTATCTTGTATATAGCGGCTATGCCTTTAGCTGCGTCAGCACCTATGAGTGAAGTGCCAGCTACGACGGGACCCATGTATACGTACCCTCTCCGCTCATCCACTAGATACACTTCGTAAGTAATGAAGTAAAGCCTGTCTGGACGTATGTGAAAGTCCTTCGTGAATATCTTGTATGCCTCTTCTTCAGTCCCGGTTAGTGCCTTAGCTAGTAGCGTTATCTGGGTGCCGTTGAGTGTGGCTCCGTCAGCCACGCTAGCACAGTGCCCAACCACAGAGATCCAGTATCCATAATCCCACCATGCAACGCATACACTCCCGTTAGGGGCATTATTCCTTATCCAGTTAAGTGCGTCGAGCCAGGCCGGTGCATCGGCGCTGACGCCTATGCCTGAGTTAATTATCATTGGGGACTGTGACCTGTACATTGGTGCCCACACCATCACTCCTTGGGCAATCACGGCCACAGTGTATATTATTACCAGTACTAATGCTATTATGTCAATGAACCACTCACGCTTGAATCCCTTGCTCATAATTCTGTTTATGAGGACCCCTAGGAAGCATGCCGACGTTAATGATACTACGTAGTTGTTGTAGGGTATGAAGTAGGATAGGTGGGCGGCAGTATATAGCGATGCTGCAAGGAGTATCAGGATGAAGAGGTATGAGATATCACGTTTGAATAGCACCCTGTAAAGCATGTATACAAGCATTATCAGCGATATGACTAATGCTCCTCCCTCACTTGTTATGAGGGCTGATGCGGAGGGTGCAGCGTACTCTTGGACCGTGGTTGGTATCCCCCGTACGAGTCCTCTGAGACCTAAGGCGAAGAGAGCTTTCCCTCTAATCACTATTGCTCCCGTGGTTATGGCGGCTAATCCACCAACAACTATCAGAACTATTAGCATGAAGTATATTACTTTATACCTACGTAGCAGCGGTAAGGTTAGGACAACCTCTTTTCTCTCCGATAACTTCTGAAATCCGTAGGCTACGAGCAACATTACTAGTGAAGCCGGGATGACTATGCCTACGCTGGCGTAGATGTAGTGAATCCCTTTGTAAAAGGGTGTCCCTAATATGGCTGCGGTAACCGGGATGAATTCCACGAAGAGCATCAGTATGTCCTCCTTAGTAACCTTCTTTATGAGCGGAAGCAATATCGCTTGAACAGCTATGACGCCAAGCAACACATTGAAGCCTGCCCAAGAAAGCGCCGTTAGTGCTAGGAATATGCCCGATAGGACCGCTGAGATATAACTACCCCGTTTCCATGCTCTTACATGGAAGTAAATTGCTGGGAATAGGAACGCGAGGCCTATAGCGTACTTCACTGTGAAGCCTGCTTGGTGCCTGCTCACGAATATGAGGGCGGCTGTCAATGCTGCAACAGCTGCCGGTAAGTCACCCCAGAGTTCGCGGGCCGTGAAGTATATGCCTAGGGCAGCCATT
>WAOL01000027.1 GCA_015521295.1 Desulfurococcales archaeon | reverse complement strand
GCTAATACCCTTGTAAAACCCTTCCATGATGCCGAATACTTCAAAAAGATATTAAAGAATACCGACGTCACAGACGAGCATACCATACTTTTCTACGTTCCCTTCTTCGACATCGTGCCCTACGATATCGATGAAACCTATCCATACTCACAATTCGAAGCACCCTTACACCCAGAACCATGCATAATTAATATGATGTGCAACACAATACGGAGAATATTCAAGATAGCACAGGATACCCAAGCGCATGTTAAGTTCGTGTATGCTTCAGACATCGAAGGCACCGATACGTGTAGGGAAGTCCTTGAGTTTTGTGAAATGAGTAACTATATTCAATGCATTAAAATAGATTAAAGAATTTAATGGAACTCACATGTATGGCTTCGGGCCTTTCTCCTCCTTCCTCGACGACTTTATGGCTTCCTCTAGCGCCGCCTCTGCTTCAGCCACTAGCTTCGAGTACTGCAATAAGTCCTCAATATCGATGTCTAGGTTCAGTAATTCACTAACTTTTCTCACGAACACTGCCGCAGCTCCCGGATCGTACTTACTTGGCTCTGTGTACGGAAATATTAAGAGCGTGGGTATCTTCATGATGTTAAATATTGTGAAGAACGTGGCAAGCGGACCTACTATGTAGAGCCCCTTCTCCATCTGTGGTTCGCTAAAGCTCCATCCACAGTTATTTATACATATCCACCTGAATTCTTCCTCCCCTTCCCGAAACTTTGAGTTAAGCCCGCCAGCAAGTATTGCTTTTTTACCACCTACACTAAGGAACCACTCAGCGAATTTTATGGCGTATATGACCCTCTCTGGAGGCTGAGGCAAAGTATTGTTGACGAGTATCATGAGGTTCTTATCAGGACGTACGAATATCTCGTATGGTGTCATAATGCCATACTCCTCTATTGCAGTGAAGTCAGGCATGTACTTCGTGATCACGTCCCCAACTTTCACCGCCTTTAACTTGGATACTAAGTACCTTGTAGCTATGGTTCCAACGTATCCGAACCCCGGAAATCCTGTTATCAGGGTCCATGGTCTCTTACTCTCGAATGTATTACTGTACTCATTATAGATGTATATCTTGACTTTCGACATTACCTCACACACTCCCTAAGCTTTACAGCTGGTCCGGTTATAAAGTGTATTATCTCGTCGGGAGAAAGAATTAACCTACCAACGCAAAGCAGGTTATCCTTTTCGTCTACTACAAGTGCCTCTGAACCTGCCCTTAAGTCCTCATCAACGTACAGGACGTGCTTTGCAAACACAGAGTTGCCGTGTATTACTAGATCCTCTGCTATCTCATTAGCTATAACTACCCTTAACTTAGGCGGAGGTATGATTTCGTGAATTACCTTAGCTGCCAGTAATTTCAGGTTGAATGTATACGTTGAGGCTAGGACGGTGGCAATCGTTTCCCCGGTAGGTGCTAGGATTTCCCTAATCTTGCCTGTATTCCTCGAGATCTTCAGAAGTACCCCCTCAGGAAATACTTTTTCGCCAATGCCGCTGACACCAAGCTGATGCTCTAGTACCGCTCTTAGGCGCCTTAACTCCGAGTGTTTCGCTTTCCTAACTTTATACAAGACCCCTAAACCACCGCTTGCGTATTCCTCTGGCGGGGCTTAAATCCTTCTTGTGAGCCGTAGGGGCGGTACCTGCCGTGTAGCACTTTCTTTATGGCGTATATGAAGTCCTCCTGCGTTACTTGCCTTCTGTTATTCCTGAGCGCTGAGTAACCAGCCTCGGTGCATATGGCCTTTATGTCAGCACCAGTGGCTCCTTCCGTTAGCCTGGCAAGTTCCTCTAGGTCAACGTCCTTACTTAATTTCATTTTACGAGTGTGTATTTTGAAGATCTCCCAACGGCCCTTCAGATCTGGCAACGGTATCTCTATGACCCTATCAAACCTTCCAGGCCTTAATAGGGCAGGGTCCAGTATGTCTAGCCTGTTAGTAGTTGCTATTACCTTAACGTTATCTAGGGGGTCAAAACCATCTAACTCGGCTAGTAGCTGAGTTAACGTCCTATGTATTTCCCTCTCACCGCTAGTACCCATGTCCATCCTTTTAGATGCTATAGCATCGATTTCATCAATCAGCACTATGGCTGGCGCCTTACGTCTGGCAAATGCGAAAAGCTCCCTAACTATCCGTGCACCTTCACCAACGAACTTCTGTGCAAGCTCCGATGCTACTAAGCTTATGAAGGTAGCATTGGTTTCACCAGCAACCGCCTTGGCTAGGAGGGTCTTACCGCAGCCTGGAGGCCCGTAAAGTAGGATACCCTTAGGTGGCTCAATACCCAACTCGCGGAAGAGTTCTGGATGCTTCAAAGGAAGCTCCACAACCTCACGTATCTCCTGTATCTGCTCCTTTAATCCACCAATGTCAGAGTACCGTACCGAGGGTCTCTCTATGACTTCCATTCCCCTAACATAAGGATCTTCCCTGCTCGGCAGTATTTCAACTATCGTTGAACCTCGTTGATTTAACGCTACTTTCACCCCGGGCCTTAGCTTTGTCTTATCTACCTCTCCCGAAACACTAACAATTAGGTGGGGACCTGTTGTGCTCTTTACTATGGCCCTACCGTCAGGCAGCACTTCAAGGAGCGTGCCCTCGATAAGCGGGGTCGACATTAACTTCTCTATTTCACGCTTATAGTAGCCGAGCTCACTACGTAAATAATTGACCTCAGCCTCAAGTTCCTGTACACGCATTTCAAGGTACTTAACGTAGTCTGTTACACCACGCCTACGCACACTAAAGTCAACGTCCGACAAACCACCCACCACTATTAAGTATGTTGCTAGAAAACCTAAAATACTAAGAGCCCCTATACTGCGAAGCATTTCCTTAGTACCGAATAACTAAGCTATATTAGCCTAGAGGCCAGCATAATCCTAGGAAGGCTGGTATCATTGAGCCCGAGGCCTGATATAATCCACTGCGAAATGTGTGGTCGCCCCATAAGAAGAAAGGACTCTAAGGTAGTGTACATTGAGGGTGCCCGCTTAGTTTTATGTCCCCAGTGCTACTCAAGGGTAGCCAAGCGGGCTGTGAAGGAGGAAGTTAGAAGTGTAACTACCAAGAGAATAAACGCCTTAAGACCTTATACTACTGTAAGAAAGCCTACAAGAAAGAGAGGCCCGAGGCTTGAAAACTACGAGGTTGTGGAAGACTACGCTAGGCGGGTGAGGGAGGCCAGAGAACGACTAGGCTGGACGCAGAGAACCCTTGCTGAAGCTGTAAGGGAGAGTGAGAACGTTATAAAGAGGATAGAGTCGGGTAGGTTAACGCCCTCCATAGAGCTAGCCATGAGGCTAGAGAAGGTACTGGGCATTAAGTTACTAGAGCCCGTAGTTGACAGCGATTTCACTGGATCCCTAGGTGGGTTAGGTAGTCCCTCAAAGGAGCTTACATTAGGGGACATAGTTTCCATAAGAAGGAGGGGAAGTAAGGAGTAATGAACTGGCTCCATAGAAAAGCAGTGCTAATATCACACGAGGACGATCTTGAGGAGGCATTAGCACTCATAAAGTGCTTGGATAACGTAGATATCATTAAGGTAGTGAGTCTCAAGAGAAATTACAGAGTTGACAGCAAGTCCTACATAAGGAAGGGTAAGTTAGAGCAACTTAAGCGGGAGCTTGAATCCTTAGAATATAAGGTCGACACCCTCTATGTTTACGATGTTTTGAAGCCACGTCAAGTAGTGAATCTAATGAGAAACCTGAGAGTCGATGTCAAGGATAAGGTAGGTCTCATATTAGAGATTTTCGCAGCACATGCAGGATCCAAGGAAGCCAAGCTACAGATAGAGATGGCTGACATACTACATAAACTGCCTCTCATAAAGGAATGGATTAGAAGGGCTAAAATGGGGGAGCTACCAGGCTTCATGGGTCCTGGAAGATACGCTGTTGACGCTTACTACACACACATGAGGAGAAGGCTCAGTAAAATAAAACGGGAATTAGAGGAGTTAAGAGCACGCAGGTCTTTAGCTAGGTCGCAGAGAATTCGAAAAGGTATGCAGCAGGTTGCTATAGCAGGGTATGCCAATGCTGGTAAGACCACTCTATTTAACAGAATCACGTCTGAACGCAAGCCTGTAGGACCCGAAATGTTTACTACTCTCACCCCTAAATCGAAGGCCACTTCACTAAATGGTAAACGCGTCATATTCGTTGACACAGTGGGTTTCATACGCGATGTCCCTCACGAGGTAATAGAGGCTTTCTACGCTACACTAGAGGAGATAGCACTCTCGGATCTCACCATACTAGTTCTGGATTCCTCCGAGAATCCTTCTCTCCTCCGCAGGAAACTCCTCTCATCACTCGATACACTGAGGCGCATAGGGTACGTAGGTAAGCCACTAATCATAGCACTAAACAAGATCGACACCGTCGATAACGTTGACATGCTCGTTAGGGATGTAGGTACCCTGCTCTCAAAGCACTACTACTGGGCATGGCACGTCACGCCAATCTCAGCTTTGAAGGGATACGGCATCAACACCTTGCTTAAGACCGTTTATGAATACCTGCAACTCCCAAACCTATGTAGGAATCACATAATGCCCCAAACCTCGGAGGTTCCTGCAGAAGGGTAAGCCACAATGAGTATCGAGGCGAAGAACCGGAGAATATACGTCCTTAGGATAGGGCATAGGCCCGAAAGAGACAAACGCGTCACAACACATGTTGGTTTGGTCGCTAGGGCATTCGGAGCTGACGGAATGATCATAGGGGACGTCATAGATGAGAAAATAGTTTCGAAGATTAAGGATGTCTGCGAGAAGTGGGGGCGACAAGACTTCTACGTGATCTCAGGTGTTAACTCGGTGAAGTATGTGCGGGAATGGAAGGGTAAGGGAGGTATTATTGTTCATTTAACGATGTACGGTCTCCACATAGATGACGTTATCGATAATATCAGAAGAGATCCTCGCGATATCTTGGTAATTGTGGGGGCGTCGAAGGTACCGAGGTTCTTTTACGAGGTTGCCGACTTTAATGTTGCTATAGGTAATCAGCCACACTCTGAGATAGCCGCGCTAGCAATATTCCTTGACAGGCTGTTTGAGGGTCGTGAACTACACTTTATTTTTTCTGATGCAAAGATATGTATCGAGCCATCACCCAAAGGTAAGAAGGTGACTATGTGTGGCAGGGAAGGGGAAGGACAAGAACATCAATGACCTACTAATGTTCATTGAAAACTACGTTGGAGAAGCAGGTAAGAAGGTATTCAAAGTCCTAACAAGTAGCGGAGATGAGATGCTCGACACTGAAATCATCGAGAAGACTAAATTGAATGAGCAAGATGTAAGGCGGGCACTCTACGAACTCCATAACCTTGGGCTAGTAGCCTACCGCAAGACCAGGAATCCTGAGGACAGCCGCTACATATACTTCTGGAAGATAGATACCACTAGAATTAATCAGGTACTACTTCAGCGCAAAAAAGAAGTACTGAACAAGCTCAAAGAACGGCTGAGATACGAGGAAAGCAACACATTCTTCACATGTCCTGTTGACGGAGTTAGGCTGACCTTCGATGAGGCCATGGAAACTGACTTTAAGTGCCCGCGCTGCGGGAGCGACCTAGTGGCCGAGGATAACGAGTACTTTAAGGAGAGACTACGCGAGATCATAAGAGAGCTTGAAGAGGAAATATCGCATGAGGAACGGCTACTCAGTAGTTGACCTATTCTGCGGGGGAGGCGGATTCTCTCGCGGCTTCGAGGATGCTGGCCTCACTACGGTTCTGGCGATAGATAACAATAGGGCTGCCGCCAGAACATTCGCAGGCAACTTCAGTAACGCTGTGGTCCTTGTAGAGGATATACGCTCCCTATCTTGTGATGATTTATTATACTTGCTGAACAATAAGAGACCTACAATAGTAATAGGCTCGCCCCCATGCGAACCATTCACCGGTGCTAACCCGGCCAGGAAGAAAGAGCCTCTAGATAGGTTATACAAGGACCCTGTAGGGCAGCTAGTCCTGGAATTCATACGTATTATCGAATGTCTTCAACCAAAGATATTTGTAATGGAAAACGTCCCAGCTCTCCTCGAAGGCGACCTTAAGGTAGCGCTAAAGGAGGAGTTCAGAAGGGCAGGTTTTAACGTTGTCTTCAACATCCTGCGAGCCGAGGATTACGGGACCCCTTCACACAGGGTTAGGTTGTTTGCATCCAACATACCTTTAAGGCCTAAGAAATTACGTCGTAGAGTAAGTGTTTGGGACGCTATAGGGGACTTACCGGAACCCTCGGAGGACCCCGTAATACCTAATCACGAGAAACCCCCCAGACTCAGTAAGAGAAAGCTCAAGCGCGTAACCAGGTTACAATGGGGACGCTCGGTGATACTCTACGAAGGTGCCGGCGGTCGTCGCTTACCTAACTTAATTCGGCTACACCCACACAAGGTGGCCCCAACGGTGCTTGGATGTTCAAGGTTCATACACCCGTTCGAGGACAGGCTTCTGACAGTGCGTGAGCAGGCACGACTCATGGGATTCCCCGACGACCATGTATTCCTTGGAGGCAGAGATGAACAGTACAATCAGGTTGGGGAGGCTGTACCGCCTACCATGGCTAAAGCTATAGCCTCATACATACTCAATTTATTGGTGGGAGGGAATGCTTGACAACGTAGTGGTCTGTATCCATAACGTAGCATCACCACAGAGACTCGTAGATGTGGCGAAAGTAGTGTTCAGCCTAGGTGACGCGAAGGTCCTTGCCGCATCAAGAGTAACCGGCATGGCCGCACAAACAGGTGTTCCGGAGGTCATGAGGTACGCATACAAGTTGAAGAAGAGCTTCCTGGTCTTCCCAACCCTTCAGGATGTTATAGATTTACTGAAGCCTGATGAGGTGCTGCTGTTGGTTCCAGAGGGTTTCCCTGAAGCTGAGAATTTAGAGTCTAAGGATATTCAGAACAAGCGAGTTCTACTCGTGATCAGTGGTTCTGATGATGGCTTTACTCGCGCAGACCTTGGTTTAGGGAGTGCTGTATATTTACCAGGCGTTAAGGAATTTCTTCCATCAGTAGCATTCATAGCTATATCCTTATGGATTCTTAAGACAGGTGCGCATCCGTGACCCGGAGAGTAACTCCTGCGTTTTAAACTAGCTTTATAAGCTTTTAGCACGATTCATTATACAACCTTTTAAGGTTCTGTCCTCCCCATTAAGACCTAGGTCAGCATGATGAGGGCTAGGATAGTGATAGCGATCGTGCTATGCATAGTGATAGTGTTGCTTCCAGTAATTACAAATATCCTAGAGAATTATGTAACCAGTACACCTAGGCAATACACGCAGCCCAGCACAACAACGTTCATTGCTAGTGGCGGTGAAGTACGGTTTACTGGATGTGGCGAGTCACATGAGGGTGCTGATACTTTAATAGTCTGCCCGTCGGAGATATTCGTCTCCGAGGCAGGCATTATAGTTAGAGTCAACATCACTGTTAAGTTCAAGCACGCACAACCTTGCCCTTATAGCGACTGGGAGATAAGTGTAGGTACGCCTTCAAATGCCGAAATTGTTAATGAGTCCAAGACCGAACTCGTGGATCCATATACTGCTGTTAAGTACTTCTACATCAGAATACAGGGCAATGGCACCGTAACAGTAGTGTACGAGTATGGGTCAGGATGTCCCTACGGGGCGGAGGAAGGAGTTGCAGTGAAATATTATGTCGTTGAGAGCGTATCTTCAGTAGCACTGGAGCAGACAACATCACTTACGGAGTCAACAACATCCGCATATAAGGTCTTTGAGGGCATCCCTAACGTCAGCCTGGAGAGTAAGAGTCTGCAGATTAACGGGACATCTATTGAAGTACGGGGTTCTTGGGTCTGTAATGGAGAGGAATTGAAGTGGCGCGATGTCCTCACGGAGCTCTCTCAGCTTCCACCCCCAACTAAGGTTGTGGTTGAGGCTGTCTACGAGGAAGGGGTCTGGAAGGCAACTAAAATTGAATTCAATAATACTACATGCGTTAGGGGTGAGGGTTAAGATGCGGATTATAGTCCTTAGGAAGATAGTTTCCCTTTCACTATTCGTTCTATGGGTAGTTACTGGAATCACAGGGATACTACTACTGATAGGGCCATTACTTGCTAAAATAGAAGTATACGTACCAACTGTAATACCTGGCATACATACTTACGTTGGTTTCGGAGCGCTCGGCATTTCCATGATACACATAGCACTGAACTGGGACGTGCTGAAGAGTTATATGGGAATAAAGCCTAAGCCGAAAGCCAGAAGGGAGTAAGCTGGAATTGTTCTTTTTTATTACTGTTCTACTGTAAAATTAATACATAAGAATTATACACCCTCTAGTATAAGAGGATATTGACAGGGGCATATCACCGTGGCTTCGATCTATAGAAGAAACTGGGACACGAACACGCGTAGAAACAGTGCCGACATCATGATAAGTATGCTTAAATTCATTAACGAGCAAGGATTCGCACTAAAGACCCATATATTGTATAACGTGAACTTAAACTCACGAAGCCTTGAGAAATTCCTAAGGAAGCTCATGGATGCTAACCTAGTAACGACGGTTAGACGTGATGGGAGAGAGCAATTTCAGGTGACCATTAAAGGAAAATTATTCCTGAGCTACATAGATAAAGCATTTACTATGTTGGAAGGAAGCAGTTGTGCTGAAGCCTTTCAGCTGAAATCTTCAGTAAGGAACGTGCTGAAGTTTAAGGAGAAGGTAAGGATAAAAGAAGGAGTGGTACGTCATGGAAAGAGTGGTGCGCGCCACATACTAAACCTGGTTATGGAGATTCCCTCGAAAACAGGTGATATCCAGGAGGTATACGTTAGTGTTCTATGCAGCGATGTTAACCTAACAGATGCTGTCCTTTCCCTAGGTTCAGTAATGGCTGTTTCTAAGGACGTAGGCTTACCAACTGTAATGATAGTACCATCAAGGATACGACCACAACTATCAAATCTAGTGGCACAGATACAGGCGAAGAACAAGGTTCCGAACGTAGTGATACTTGGCAAAGAGGAATGGGAACTCTTGGAAGATACTTTAGTCAGAGCAATAAGGTTTTTCGAATAACACGCACCCTAAACTCAATATCATTATAGACGGAAGTCCTCAAAAACAAGGACTTAACTGTCACGAGATATCCCTTCTGGTAATTAAACATGTATAAGATAAACCGTGTGAGGTGGTAGCCGGGCGGGGATTCGAACCCCGGTCACGGGGGCTCTTCCCGGGTAGCCGGGTCCAAAGCCCCGCATCCTTGGCCGCTAGACGACCCGGCTCCGGATAACAGCATTAAATCGTAGGATTTAAGGTTAACCTTGTTCCCCTATATAGGGAATGGAGTCGATGAAGTACGTAGTAACTAAAAGTAACTAAAAAATCAAAAATCAATGATTTACTAAACCCTCAGAAACTGTAGGGTTATACTCTAGATCATTGATGATGTTTGAGATATTTTGTAATTTATTACGCCGTTGTCTCATCCTAGAAGCTTTAAGCCGCACACCATAGAAGTCTTGGAGACTACTCCATCATTAAATGCAACTATCATTAAACTCAGATGTACGAGATTTATACAATCGCTACTAGTCCACTAATAAGCAATTCCTTAGAGGAACATATTATAACGGCGTTGCCTGAGTTAAGGTGATTTTAGTAAATTTATTTTTAAGTTATTTATTAAAATAAGTTATATTAGCTCAACTCGGGCGGTGCATCTGCGCGACCAACGGCTTTCAATGCTAAAATATTGATAAGATAACATGTCCTGACTTGCTTACATAATAATTAATCCGTCCAAGATTACCTGAACTAAGTAGTTTGATATTCTCACTCCTTAAGTACCCGTATAGCAATATATCTGTGTAGTTGCGTTAAATTAATAGAGAACATAAATGACGCAGTGATTAAGGGGAACAACTGTTAATGTTACGTAATGCCTTGTCTTTCAGAATTTCCCTGAATCTATCTTAGTATCATACAGTATCATACACGTAGGAATGCTATCCATGGACTATACAGGTAGTACCCCTTTAGCCACTTTTAATTGTTAAAACGCAGGCACAACATCCCGTCTTTCCTGATTTAAAACTAACATTTCTGTAATACCTTCCGCTAACCTAGGACTCGAACCCTACCATATGGATTAATCTTGGAGGAGTTGTCCATCGTGAATCTTTTGGTGGGCCCGCGGGGACTCGAACCCCGGACCTCCGCCGTGTGAGGGCGGCGTCCTAACCGGGCTAGACGACGGGCCCCATTACCCTCTAGAATAAGGCAGGATATTAAGTCTTACCTCAATTTCTATCGCAGTTAAGGAGCAGAGATCCGTAGTTTAGGTCTGTATGTTATCTCTATATTTTTGTTCTAAATTATATCTGCACAACATTTTATACATATATACACTTAAGGATACTTGCAGGTAAAAAGCCATGAACAGAACGCAAATCTTCAGTCTCGCGTCACTCGCACTACTTATTGCCTCAATAGGCGCGGTAGCTGCGATGTGGTCCGAGACCCTAAAAGTTAACGTGAACGTAAATACTGGCGAGGTAGACGTTAAGTGGAGTAATTGGAGTTGCAATGATAACGGTGCTGATCCTCAGATCCCGAACTCAAAATTCAGTAATGATGAGGGTAAGGATGTAGCTAGGTGTTATGTGCAGGCAGAGAAAGAAGATAAAGAAGGCGATGTAATTAAGCTAAACGTCACGATAACGAATGCATACCCAGGCTACCATGCAGTAATAACGCTAATAGTCGATAACGTAGGAACAATCCCTGTAAAGCTATACAGCAGTAGTATAGGTAAGTACCCAACATCAGCACTCTCAGTCTCTCTAGACAAACCTACAGACACGCAAATCCATCCCGGAGGGAATTCAACATATACATTAACCGTTGACGTACTGCAGGGCGCCGGCGAGAAGCAGAACTACTCCTTCGAAGTAACTCTGGTCTTCGCCCAGTGGAACGAGGTATCAGGAGACTAAAATACCTAATGAATAATTCAGGTGTAACTAAAAATGAAAAACATTTTGAATGAAAAATTATTCGATAATACATGTAGGTGTGAGAAATGAGTAATGCATACATACTAAAACCCGTAGCCTACACGCTACTAATAGTAGCCATAATAACAGGAGCCTTAGCTATGTGGTCCGAAACCCTAAAGATTAACGTAAGCGTGAATACTGGTGAACTGCACTGGAGATTCAAGCCAGGCTCCGAGATAGTAAAGGACGAATGCGGCACTGGAAGCTTAGACTGGAACGCCACGTACCTAACAAATGGATCCGTGGGTGCTGAGAGAATAGACGACGCGAAAGACGTTGGTTGTACATCAGCACACTTTTACGATACTGACGGTGACGGTGACCTAGATACCCTAAACATAACGATACACAACGGGTACCCATGGTATTATACCCACGTGGCGTTTGCAGTGGAAAACGATGGAACAATACCGCTGAAGATCTGGAAAGTAGTTATACATGGAAGAACCACATATGAGATCACTAGTAGTACTGGCATGCGGTTAGACCTCACGGGTGATGGTAAGCCTGACGTGTTAATATGGTGGGGTGACAACTTCGGGAAGCAGTTACACCCAGGTGACTATGCGGACATTAGCCTAGAGATAGTGGTGCTGCAGGACGCACCGGAAAACGCTAACCTCACAGTATCAATAACGATGTACGCCATTCAGTGGAACGAATACGACAGTGCCATATCATCTACAACCACTACAACAGGTGGAACGTAACATACATGGTATCATAGCATGTAGGCTCTGTAAGCCGAACTGAATTTTTCCTTTAAAATTTATGTATATATTTTGAACTTATATACTTAGATAACAAGTATGTGATAAGGGGTACTGAAGCACTGTGTGCGGACTAGGCAGCAATAGGGAAGAGAGGAGTATACTACTTGCTGTAGGCATGTTAATGACTGTGCTTGCTTACTCCATATCCTTCATGGAGTTAAGGGGGATGTCAGCGTACGTTGTACCAGCAATCATCTGGTTACTGGCGGCTATACTACTAATCAAGTCAACAGTTATAGTTAGAAACGTTGTTAAGGATAAGCTCCTTGTGATTCTCCTATCATTATTATCATTACGTTTCGCCACGGATGTGATCGTAGGTCTGAACCTAGGGTTCGGATTGAATCTGCTTTCAGTGAGTACTATGAATATCGTGATCAATATCTTAAGGACCCTCCCAATGATTGTTGCCCTTGAAAGTCTGCGCACGACCCTCACATTCCGTATTGATAAACTACGTAGTCCTAAGACCCGGACATTCCTAATCACTTTAATTACTATCATTATGGCTTTAGCTTATATTCCTGTAACCAGGCTACTCTCACTCTTCCCGTTAACCACTGGAGGCACTATACCTTTCACTATTAACAGGCTCTTCCCGCTGTTAGCGGAGAGTGCCGTTCTCACAACACTAGCTTACATCGGTGGGGCTATCCTCCCAATAATTTACATGTCGCTAGTCAAGGCTTACGTATTCGTGATACCTGTACTCCCAGTTCAGCAAGGACACGTTAGGCCCCTAGCATACATGCTGACGTCGCTACTACAGTTGG
>WAOL01000026.1 GCA_015521295.1 Desulfurococcales archaeon | reverse complement strand
TACCTCTTCATAAGCCACAACCTAGGAGTAGTTAAGTACATGAGTAACAGAATAGCGGTAATGTATCTAGGCAAACTAGTTGAGCTCGCCCCTGCGAAGGAACTATTCGAGAACCCGATGCATCCATACGCGAAAGCCCTTCTCTCATCAATACCGGTGCCCGACCCTGAGTTAGCGCGGACTAAGGAAAGGATAAAGGTGGCAGGCGAGCCCCCCAGTCCAATAAATCCGCCGAGTGGCTGTAGGTTCCATCCTAGGTGCCCGCACGCAACTGAGAAGTGCCGTCACGATGAACCCGCGCTTAAAGAAGTTGGGAAGGATCACTTTGTAGCCTGCTGGTTATATGCTTAAGGGTTTATTTAATCTTTTTAATAAGCATTTACGCTCTGACAGGCCAACTAAAAGTATCTTAGCGTAAGTCCTGCACTGCCACACTAAAGTTGAGGCGTGGGAAATGTTAGCAACGGTTTATCCTAAACGTTATTTCGCGGTAAATCCTCTCCCTAACCTCTTCAATTAAGCCGAGCTCTGTCTTTGGAAAAGTCTGTCCGCCACCCATTAAACACCCCCCAGGGCATACGTAGATAGCGATTGTCCCTCCTTTGAAGTATCCGTTCATGATTGCCTCTAAGGCTCCCCTAACCTCGTGCGGCCCTACCGCCCTGGCGATCGGGTACTTAACACCTATCTTAACGGCATCCGGCTCGCTTTCAACCATGGTGTCCACGGGTATGTTAGCTAGGAGCTTCTCCGCTTCCCTAGCCGTTAGGACGGGGCTCCCCTGAAGCTTCCTAGCAACGCACTGCGTTATGAGTACGCCGTCCGCCGGTATCTCCGGGGGTTCCGCTAGGTACTTAGTTAAGCTTGGGTATAGGTTGCGTACGTACGCGTGCTCGGCTGGGCTGGCGGGGACTATCGTTAATGATTCCGCGGACCCCCTTAACTCTGGGCTCCATAGGATAACCTTGCTGAACCCAGCGGCCTTAAGAGAGGCTATGACGGACCATGGTGAGGCGTTTAACGCCTCGGCAAGGGATGCTAGGGCTTCCAGCTCTACGTAGGCGTCTACGTTCCCTCCCTTAAGCATTTTCTGGGTTATCTGCACGTCATCCCTGTATGTGAGGGCTCCTACCGGGCAGTACTCAGCGCAGAGTCCGCATGAAATACATCCAGCGTCCTCGAAGGGTGTCGCGAAGGGTGTGCTGATAGCTACCTTTATCCCCCTATTCACCGTTCCTAAGGCGTTAACCCCGAGCGCATTGCATATGCCTACGCACCTGCCGCACACAATGCACTTCTCTCCGTCAAGCCTCATCACCTTACCGGGTATTGAGGTGACATACTCTCGAAGGAACTCGAATCTTCTCTCGCCCTGCTTCACCCAAACGCCACGGGCTAGCTCCGTCAATAGCTTAAGGAACTCCTCAGCGTTTATCGGGCAGCCTCTAAGGTAATAGTCAACCTTCACGAACTTCGATATTGGGGCACCCTTCCGAATCTTCCCTCGGCTCGCTAGAGCTGCGGAACCGTACTTTACCTTAACCACGTCATCGTCCAGTACCTTATAAGCCGAGGCTATCCCGCCTAAGGATGCGCACGTGCCCATAGCAACAAGTATTTTTGCCTTCTCTCTAACCTCCCTTAACTCCCTGATCTCGGCCTCGCTTGTCACCGCACCCTCAACGAAGACTATGTCGTACTTGCTGCGCTCAGCGGATAGCCCTAAGAGGGGCTCGTACGCTAACTCAATGTTGAGATCCTCTAATGTCTGCAGTAACCTCTCGCCTAGGTTCACTATCTCGTGTCTGCAGCCTTCACAACCTGTTAAGGAATATATGCCTATGACTACCTTCTCACGCATGCATTCTCCCCCTCACCACGGATACATGTACGGCGCATGGGAGGCACGGGTCGTATGCCCTAACAAGCATGGTTAGCTTACGCTGCAGCTCGCCGGCGTTAAGGGGCTGTCCATTACTGATTAGGGACTCGGTCAGCGCCTTGGCGGAGACCTCTATGTGTCTGGCGTTGATCTCTGTTGGCGTGATGATGTTTGCGTTCATTATACGCTTACCGGACACAATATAATGATGTATTAGGAGGCCTCTCGGCGCCTCCACCACGCCGACACCTTCGCCTTCGCCACCGTCACGCAGTGGGTCGACTATGGTGTCGGTGGTTCTCCTAGCGAGATCCTCCAGAATCTCCCTCGCCGCCGTGATACAGTACGGGATCTCCGCTGCCTTAATTATTAGATTGCTGAAGGGGTTGCTGAGGTCTACTTCAGGCACGTTAAGGTCGCGGAGATAGTTCCTAAGCAACTCGTACCTAGCCCTAGCACCCACATGAACAGGCGCGCCATTAAGGGCGACCGCCTTGGAGTTGGAGTACTCGGGCTGCACCTCCTCTAGGTGCTCTCTGTAATTGCTTGGCTTGAAGGACAGACCTGCAGAGGTGAGTATCTCGTCACCCGTAGTTAGGTATATTTTCCTAGGCTTCACGGCTACGCAGTTGTTTGCCAGATCCTTGAGCTCCGGCACCTTAAGCAGGGTTAGTGCTTCATCAACGACTTCCCTAGCCAGGCCTTCACACTCCCTAAGGTAGTCAGCCGCCTTGAGTAACGGGCCCTTAAACGGTCGCCTCAGTAAGCCACCTACCCCCAGCATGTTAGGGTTAACTATCCTGCCCGCAATCAACCTTATCACCTTAAGGCAGGCAGTGTTTAACTTCATCGAGTTAACCACTAGGCGCCTCGCCCTGCTTTTTAGGTCGCTTAAGCCCTGAACCCCCACGTAGTCGGGAAGCGCTAGGAAGGCTAGGTGAACTAAGTGATTCTGAGCTATCTGAACCATATTCACAGCATCCCTGAAGTCCTCAACCCATTCCCCAGCATCTAGCCCTAGCGCGTGCTCTACGGCCCTTATCGAGGCGACGTAATGAGCTATGCTGCATGCACCGCAGATCCTCGAGGCTATGTAGGGGACCTCCCAGTACAGCCTGCCATTCACGGTTAACTCTATGAACCTAGCGCCGTGCGTTACCTTGAAGAACGCCTTAACTTCACCATCGTCCTTCAGCACCTCTAACTCCAGGTGCCCGAATACTCTATCGACTTCCTCTACGCGGGCGAGCCTCAATCCGCGTCACCCCCTAACGCCTTCTTAAAGGCATCCTCTAACGACGCTTTGAGCGCGTCGTAGTTGGGTAGACCCTCCCAAAACATGGAGGCCACCTCAAGCACGTCCCTCAGCTCGACGCTGTTACTCACGTAGAACTGAGCGGCGGCCTCAAGCACGTCTTTCCGGGTCACTGGTCCTCTGCATCCTATGCATGGTGACCCATTACTTGGGCATGGGTCACTACATCCGGCGAGGGTTATCGGGCCTAGGCAGGGCTCACCCTTAACTACTAGGCAGTTCTTCCCGTAGAGCGGGCATGAGGAGCACATAGGTATTCCCTCGACCCAGTACGCCGTGGCTAGCTTGAGGAGTTCACAGTTCCCTCCCTTCCTGGGGCACGACCAGCACCTGATCCTGTGGATCGACAGTATGAACTCAACCACGGTTCTCCTCGCTTCCCTGACTCTTGGCGTGTCGGTCCTTACCTCAAGTCCGTCCGAGACTGGGTACGCACACGCAGGTACTAGCTTACCGTTGCTTAGTTCCACTAAGCACATCCTGCATGACGCTTCCCTGTACATGTGCCCGAAGAAGCACAGTGTTGGTACGGCATCTCCAGCCTTCTTGAGGGCTGTGAGAATGGTTTCGCCTTCCGGCACGTGGACTTCCTTACCGTTAACAATTACGCGCACCATCACTTCACACCTCCTTCGCAACAGCGTTCACGGGGCATATCGTGACGCACGTGCCGCACTTGACGCACTTCTCTTGGTCAATGACGTACTTCCCTGTCCTCTCGTCTTTACTTATGGCGCCTGCGGGGCAGTGTTTGGCGCACGTGCCGCACCCTACGCACTCGTCTGGGTTGATGCGGTACTTCAGTAGCTTAGTGCAAACGCCTGCAGGGCACTTCTTATCGATGATGTGCGCTAAGTATTCATCCCTGAAATGCCTTAGCGTTGAGAGGAC
>WAOL01000025.1 GCA_015521295.1 Desulfurococcales archaeon | reverse complement strand
ACCATCCACACATAGAGACTTAATGATGGATTAATGGCGTGTGCTATGTAATACGTTATCACCGAGAACATTGAAAGCATTGGTGGCTCGGTGTACGTGAAATCTCTTCCCCAAGGATACCAGAATATATGTGTTACTGGGTTAGCCCTAGTTAGTTCGGCAAAGTAGCCTATCCCATGCTTGAGTAAATGATCCGCTATCCAGTACTCCGAGTATGGGTCCAACTCTTGGAGGGTGGGGCCGTAACCCCAGCGTTCAGCGTTTATTACTGGGTAGTACCTCAGGTAAGAGCCTATGATCAGCGCTATTATAAGGACAGTAACCGAAACTATCAATGTCCATCGTGATCTGATAAATGCCTTCACGCTTGGCTTGCCGGGCATCATCAAACCCAAAGGGTAAGTAAGGGCCGTTATTTTAAGTTTTTGAGTAGATGATTTTCTCCTCACTAAACAGCTTCACTGCTAGGGCGAGTAGTACCCCTATCTCAGCTATTATCACTAACGCGTGGATCGCTGCCTGATTCACCTCACCGAGCACAGATTGTTTTATCATCCCGACAGCGTGGCTGTAGGGTATGACGTATAGTGCGTACCTTAACGGCGCGGTTAGCGCGTTTATGTCCGCGTAGAGGGATATGAAGAACACTACCGAGGCAACGCTAATTATGGCGAGCGAGAAAGCCTGGGCGACCCTGTAGCTACCAGACCTTATGACTATCGGGAGTATTAGGGCTAGAGATGCAAGCACCGATAAATACACGGCGCTTACGTGAGCTATCATTAGACCTGGTGTTAGTAAAGAGAATAAGTTAACGCCGTATGTCATTGAAGGTAGGGCGAAGAAGAGTAGTAGACCCACGGCGTCCGCCAAGCCAGTGATGAGGCCTATGACCGACGCCGATAAGGTCTTACCGATCACGAGCGACCACCTAGGTACGGGTGTTGCTAAGAGGGCTTCGAAGGTTTTTCTCTCTTTCTCGCCTACGACGGAGTCCGTTATGTAGGCTATTGATGGCGTGGTAACGAATACCAGTGAGAATGCGAGGATACGGCCCAACATTACGCGGAAGCTCTCCTCGACACTAACAGTAGTGCCTGAGGGGCCTACCAGCACCGTAGTATATACTATGGGGTTCAGGACGGAGTCGGGGGATACCTGCCTCCCAGCAAGGATGCCTAAGTATCTCACCTTCGCTTCAGCTACCTTACGTGCGAAGCTACCTAAAACGGACTGAACAGCGTTTTCTCCCTCATTACTCTTAGCTGAGCCAACGGACTTCACGATCCTAATGAGCGCTACCCTAGTGAGGGAAGAGAGGTTCGTCCTGAATCCCTTAGGTATGATGACCATTATGTCGTAGGACTTGACGCTGTGGTTCAGCACCCTAAAGCCCTTAGACTTAAGCGCAGCTACGATGCTGTTCGCGAGGTCGTTTGTGGAGAAGGTAGCATTACCTATGGTAAGCGTTCCCGGATCCTCATTAATCACCACGGCGACACCCTGCTGTAGGGTTTGAACGTAGATTGAGGTGATCCCCATTAATGGCATCATGAGTAGCGGGAGAAGAGAGATAGCAACTAACGTCTTAATATCCCTAGCCATATCCCGTAACTCCTTCCAGACGACCGGGTATAACGACCTCCTCAATTGAACTCACCCACCAACTTAATGAATGCCTCCTCAAGGTTGGAGGCATTAGCCCTACGCTTAAGCTCCTTCGGCTCTCCCTCAGCAACGATGGTCCCTTTATTAATTAGGATGACCCTATCGCATAGTTCCTCAACCTCAAGCATGTTATGCGACGACATGAGTACGGTCGTCCCTGAACGCTTAGCGAATTCCTTTATGGTCTTCCTTATAGTGTAGGCCGAGAAGACATCAAGCCCGGAGGTAGGCTCGTCAAGCAATACCAGGTCAGCGCCGACCATCAAGGCTCTCGCCAGCGCTACCCTCCTACTCATACCCTTACTGTACTCAGATGCCTTACGATGTAAATCCTTCTCGGGTAGCCTCGCAAGCTCGGCTCCGCGAGCAGCCATCTCCTTGGCTGACTCTATATCGTCAGCATAGATCATCGCGAAGTACAGCAGGTTCTCCCACCCAGTTAACCTATGGTACAGGCCCGCGTCCTCTGGAAGGTAGGAAATCCGCTCCCGCACCTCTGCCCTCTCCTCAGGTAATCTATGACCCAAGACCTCAACCACACCCCTATCGTGCCGAACAAGCGTGGCGATTATCCTTAAGGTCGTCGTTTTACCGGCCCCATTAGGTCCTAGGATGCCGTAGATAACACCCTTAGGTACCGTGAAAGATATCCCTTTCAGAGCCTGCACTTTCTTCCCGAAGGTTTTCACGACCCCCTCAAGCCTAATGGCGTAACCGTTACTGGACATACCCCTTCCTCGCCACTAAAAGAGGGTGTTTAACCAATATATAGGTCTGGTGAGGTAGGGGTGAATATGAGGGGATAGCGGTAATACCGCATTAATACCTGTTCACAGGGCTTTGTAACATCCTTCATTATACCCGGTTTTATTAGACGTAGAGACGAGTAGGAGGGAAGGGAGGGGTAGTGGTATCGATTACTGAGTCATTAGTGCAGGAAGTCCTGCTGAAGTATGGTGACAGGGCCTACTACGTTCTTAGGGCGGCGCTTGAAGCGGCTGACGAGTACCGTGCCGAAGGAAGGAGATACCCTGGGGATTTCGACTTCAGAGGCTTAGTGGTGAAGCTCCGTGAGTGGGGTTTCAGATACAACCCAAACCAGTTACTTCGAATACTGGAGCGAGAGTACGGCATCATCGAAACCTCCTACAAGTCGGCGGCCCAGCACTGGTACGTGTTCACTGACCGTGAGGCTGTGGAGGCGGTCCTTAGTGACTACGGGTCAAACGAGGGTGTTATTAACGAGATAGATGATCCTGAGGCCTACGTTCTCGAGCTTCAGATGGAGGCCGTGAACATAGATTCCCTATTATCAAAGGTTAAGGCCATATGTAAGAAGGGCAAGTTAAGCAGCGCGGATAGGGAAATGCTTAGGGAGATAATCATGAATGAGTTGCCGATAGTTGCTAAGGTTATGAAGGAAGTCAGTAAGTATGGGAACAAGTATTCAGACTTCATAAGCAAGGCAACCACGCTCATGAAGCTGGCGAGGCAGGCCCTTACACTGTCACGGGTTACGGAACATGGCGTTAGCAGTGCCGGGGTCAGCGGGGTAAAGCCTAGTAAGGAGTTGAGGAGAGTAAGCATAGGTATAGAGGAAATTGACCGCACGTGACTTGGTTAAGGGTAGCGTCGCCGTTGTTGGGGTAGGTGCTGTAGGTTCTGTCATTACCTACGCGTTAAATGAAGTAGGTATTAAGCCAGTATTAATCCACAGGAATGCTCGAGTAGCCGAGCTATATAGAGAGCATGGGGTTAAGGTGGAGATACTGGGTGAAGGGGAAAGAATTATTGAGGGTCTGCACGCAACGTACGGTAGCATTCAGCCAGGTTCGATAGGGCTTGCCTTCATCTGCGTCAAAGCATATGACGTTAAGAACGTATTAAGCGAGCTCCCCAGACTACTTAATAGGGATTCCATCCTGGTCATGTGCCAGAATGGTCTGGGTTCCACGGAACTTGCGGAGAAGATCGTGGGTCCGAACAACGTTTTGCAAGCTATTATCGGGTTCGGAGCTAACCGCGTTAATAGGCATGAGGTTCGCCTCACTGGTATCGGCCCAAGTTACATCGGCCCGAAACGTAAGAGGGTTCCCTCAACGCTTCATGCAGTCGCCAAGTATGTGTCGGAGTTACTGCGCGTGATTAACTTCATCTACGTTGACGAGAGTGAGGGCTATAGATGGGTTAAGCTAGGCATTAACGCCGGAATTAACCCGGTGACGACGATACTTAACGTTAAAAACGGGGTTGTGAACGAGGATGCCTACGCCAGGAACGTTGCGTTAGCTGCTGCCAATGAAGTTAAGGAAGTGGCGGTCGCTAAGGGTGTGTCCTTACCTAAGGATCCAGCGAATGCATTACTTAGCGTTGCCAGAAACACTGCCGAGAACTACTCATCCATGCTTCAAGACATAAGGTCGAGGAAGCGAACCGAGGTCGACTACATAAATGGTTCCGTGTACTTAGAGGGCCTTAAGGTTGGTAAAGTATGTCTGGTTAATTATGCTCTTTGGAACATCGTGAAGTTCTTAGAGAGAATTCAGCTTCGTGGCGTGTCACGGTAACATTAATTTAGCGTTACCCCCAGTATATTGGCGATGACTGCGATGAGTGATAAGATACTTCCTCATCACTTCATTAAAATGAAGAGGAAAGGTGAGAAGATAGTCATGGTTACTGCGTATACTTACTATCAAGCTAAGGTAGTGGATGAGGCAGGTATTGATGGGATCTTAGTGGGCGACTCCTTAGGGATGGTGGTGCTAGGGTATTCCTCAACCTTGCCTGTGACCATGGATGACATCATGCATCACCTCAAGGCAGTAGTTAATGCGTCACCGAGAGCCTTAGTTGTTGCTGACATGCCGTTTCTAAGTTACGAGGTTAGCCGGGAGGAGGCTGTGCGTAACGCTGGCAAACTCCTGAAGGCGGGGGCAGACGCGGTTAAGGTTGAGGGTGGTGAGGAGATCCTAGATAAGGTTGAGGCGATGGTCAAGGCAGGAATACCGGTGATGGGGCACGTTGGCCTTAACCCTCAACGCTATCTTGTCCTAGGGGGCTACAAGCTTAGGGGTAAGAAAGCCGAGGATGCCGTGGAAGTGATCGAAGCCGCTAAGGCTCTGGAGGATGTTGGTGCTTTCTCGGTAGTGATTGAGAACACCGTCGCTGAGGTAGCGGCGCAGGTAACCAAGGAACTACGCATACCTACGATATGTATTGGCGCAGGCCCTGACTGTGACGGGCAGATACTCGTGATTCATGATGTGCTAGGCTTAAACCCCACTCCCCCACCCTTCGCCCGTAAGTATGCTGACCTGTATAACGTAATGATTAATGCCCTCAGGAGGTATGCTGAGGACGTGCGTAAAGGTGCTTTCCCCGCGGAGGGCGAGTACTGGAGCATGAGTAAGGAGGAACTCAGCAAGCTCCGTGAGAAACTGGCTGTGAGGGAGGACGTCAAGGGGTAATGTGGGGAGGGTTAGAAGTCGAGGGTAAGTTTCTCCTTAGCTAATTCCTCAAGTCTTTTGACAATATGCCTCAGCACGTCCTGCAGGACGGCGTTGTTGTCGTAGCCCCTTAATATGCTCTCCAGTTTCTCTTTCTCGCTCTTTCGGAGCCTTGATGCCTCCTCAACGAGTTTAGGCATAGCCCTAACAACATTATCCACTATAGTTATGTTTGCTGCCCTAGCTGTGCGTGATAGTGGGTTAAGGTCTATGGTGATCACTGTCTTACCGAGCTTCCGTAAGGCTTCCGTCCTATCACCGTCCTCCAGAGGTACGAGGACGACATCGGCTATTAGGATGCCTTTAGGGCTAACCCTCCTCCTTTCGCTTTCCAGTTCGGGGATCGTGGCTGTGGCGTCATCAACCCCTAGCACTTCCTTGGCGCCGGCCTTCCTCAGCACTTCAGCGATCTTACGTGCACGCTCTTCGGTTCTGTAAAATAGGTTCACCTCGATCTTCGCTCCCGTGACTTCCGCTAACCTAACGACGTCCTCAGGTACCAGCGCAGCTACGTTTCCGTTAACTGAGATTACTGGGCGTTTAGCTAGGAGTAAGGCGGCGGCAGCCGCCCGTATGGCCTTAATAGCTGGTTCTATGGTGTGTTCACCTATTAGGTAGTCGAAACACTCTCCTCTGCCGTGGGCTATGAGTCCAGCCACCGCCACGTAGCCTTCCTTAAAGCCTTGGATGAGTTTCTCCCGTGTGATTAGGGACTCGTATCTCGGATGGCTCTTGGGTATCCAGTGAGTCAAGTTCCACGCACCGACGTCCCTTCCTCTGCGATACTTAATAACCTAATCCTGCCGAGCGTGCTTAACTCGTGTGCGACCTCATCTAAGCATTCTGATCCGTGGATCACGACGAGTAAGGACTTCTTAACAAAGAAGTTAATCACGCACCCATTCCTCAAGGTTTGCCTAAGAATATCGCTAACCCTACTCTCTACCTCGGGACTCATCATGCCTGTAAGCCTGCTGAAGAGCCGGGCATTCTCGGCAAACACCTCTAATCCTGGGTTCTTCAGGAACCTAGCCAAGGCTTCCCTTCCATAGAGACTTATTCGCCCGGCGAAGTCCTTAAGCATCTCCGGGGTGGTTGTCCTCCCTATGAGGACGGTGCTCACATTGACCCTGTCCCTTACCTTAATACTAAAGGCCTCCCCCAAGCCTGGAGGACCGGGCTTAACACGCACTACGAGACCGCCTCCCAACGCCTCAGCAATCACATCGCCCAAGCCTGTGAGGTTCTCGACTTCAGCGATGTGCGCGTGTCGAAGTGCCTCCTCTAAATGTAGCTCGCGTTGGGATGCTAGCTGTGCTGAGATAGCCATAGCTATGGCTAAGGCGGCGCTCAACCCGAAACCCTCCCCTAGCTCGGCGGGTGCCTCCGCGATTACGCCGAAACGCTCAACACCCGTTAGCCTAACTAAAGAGTTCCTTAACCCTCCTCGAATCTCAACGTTGTTTAGCAAGACCACATCATCAGCGCTAGTAACCTTGGCCGTGAGGTAAGGCTTCAACGTCAGCCCGACGCCGACGGACCCTGTCAGCGTTGGTGTCGGGCCGTAATAAGGCACCCAGAACCCGCTAACGTGGAGCGGAACTTGGACCGTGACCTCCTGCATAAACCTCATCCCGGACAGCATCCATTATTCTGCGAGCTACCTCCGACTTCAACGTTAACTTGACGTGTTCAGGCTCCTTACCCTTCACTATTATCAGCACTTCGTTCGTTTCCGTTGCGAAGCCAGAGCCTTCAGCGCACACGTCATTAGCCACAATGATGTCGAAATCCCTCTCCAGCATCTTGTAGCGAGCTGCCTCCGCTAAGGTGTTCAGGTCGCCGGCAACGCACTCAGCCGCGAAGCCCACTAGGAGACCCTTGAAGCGTTTCCTAACTTCGATGGCGATCTTGGGTGTGGGCTCTAGCGTGATGGTGATGGGGCCTGACTTGGTTCTTATCTTCCCGCTAAACCTTCTGCTGAATCTGAAGTCTGCGGGGGCGGCAGCCATTATGATGACATCGTATTCGCTCCTAGATAATTCCTTAATGATCGCTTGGAGCATTTCCTCTGTCGTCTCAACGCCTATGCTTCGTATATAATGGGGTTTACTGACGCTTAAGGGGCCGTGCACTAGGGTCACCTGCGCTCCCCTGAAGAACGCTTCACGCGCTATGGCGACACCCATCCTCCCTGAGCTGGGATTACTTATGAACCGCACATTATCGAGGTACTCGCGGGTGGGTCCAGCAGTAACAAGCACTCTAAGTTCCCTAAGGTCCCTACCCCTTAACGTTACGGCTTCCGCAGCAGCGACAACGTCTTCTGTTGAGGGGTACTTCGCCTTACCCTCGAGATCCACTGGTGGTATTATCGTGACGCCGAACCTCTCAAGCTTCTTGATAGCCTCTACTACTGGTGGGGACCTCCAGAGACCGCGGTGCATAGCTGGTGCAACTATTAGTGGCTTACCCAGCCCAAGCATGTCCACTGCAGTCAGCGAGACGGGATTGTCGCATATTCCATGTGCTATCTTAGAGAGTATGTCTGCCGTGGCTGGCGCGATCACCATAGAGTCACAGGTTTTGCCTAGGGCAACGTGGCCGGTCTCGCCAGCGAAGTCCGTGAATGTTTTGGAGCCCGTAGCCCACTCAATTAATGCGGGTCTCACGAGTTCGGCTGCCGCCTTACTCAGTACGGTGTAGACCTCAGCTCCTCTCCGGATTAACTCCCTCATAACGTCGATGGTTCTGTAGATGGCTACCGAGCCCGTTAATCCGAACGCGATCCTCCTTCCTGATAGCACGGGTACCTTAGTTCCCTCTATTTCCTGGATCGGGTGGTAGGGTGGTTCCTTCAGTGGCATGCATGCCCACACTAAACTAAAGTTATTATGACGCTATAATAAACTAAATCAAGGTGCGGTTGTTGAGTAGCGAGGAAGGCGGTAAGGTAACTATTAGGGAGGCTAGGGAGGAAGACCTTCCTGAAATAATCCGTATCAACCTCCAAACACTCCCCGAGCATTACCCAGATTACTTCTGGAGGGATCACCTGCGTTTGTGGGGTAAGGCATTCCTGGTTGCAGAGGTTGATGGGAGGATAGTCGGGTACGTTATGACGAGGGTGGATCGCGGTTTAGGGTACGTGTACTGGAAGCCTTTCAAGAAACTCGGGCATATAGTGAGTATTGCGGTGCTTCCGGGGTTCAGGAGGCGTGGTATAGGCATGAAGCTCATGATTGAAGCCATGAGGAGGCTTAAGGAAGTCTATGGAGCAAGCGAGGTTTATCTGGAGGTTCGCGTCAGTAATGACGCAGCGATAGGGCTCTATGAGAAGCTTGGTTTCCGGAAAGTGAAGCGATTGAGGAAGTACTATCTGGACGGTGAGGATGCGTGGTTAATGGCGAGGGAACTTTAAGGGTTGTGCCAACGCCTTAAGGGTAACATTCTGGAAGTAATGGATCTGCGATCTTTCCTAATCAAGGCGTATGCTTCGCCTTTGCCTAACACATACGTTTTTGTGTCGTTGATTAAGCACGTGTCAACGTACTCACCACCACATATGTGGAGTGAAGGGCGTATCTTCTCGATAAAGGTTCTAAGCTCGTCAAGTCCCCTACGTACTTTAAGGGTTTCTATGAGGTCCCCGCAACCTCTGGGCGGGTGGTAAGATAGGGTAATGTCGATTCTCTTGCTCGGCACGCCCGCAGCTATTAGCTTTAACACGCGCTCCATGTTTTGGTGGGGGTCTATGCCACCCACACCGGCTACTACTACGTTATTTATTTCGACGACGTTGCCATCCAGTAATGCGTTGAGTTTCCTTGCCTGCTTGGTGACCCGTATGTCGTCTTCAGCACCGCTTAGGAAGTAGGGGTTAGGTAGGAGCTCAGCATATTCTTCCGGGTCTAACCCTAAGGTACCTATCACTATGGTTGCGGCGATTTCCGCGTTCCGGAACTCCTGTGCGAGCCTTAGTAACTCGTTCCGGGTTTTAACGCGTGGATTAGCTACTATCGCTATGAACAATGTTGCTCACCAAGTAAAGCGCTATCGCGGCACTCATAATGTCTGAGGTACTCCCAGGGTTTACGCCTACATCCCTGAGCACCTTACTCACGGCATTCCATTCACTTGTACCGGGTCTTAGTGAGGATGCTGCGTTGCTTAAGAGTAATGCGGTGGGCAGACCCCATGCCTTAAGCACCAACGTGTCAGGCATCTTTGAGAGTATATATGCTTGGAGGTAGGGCACTGCTTTCAGTAATTCGGTCGGTTTCTTAGCTAGAGCTAATAGCTTGTTCAGTGCGAGTAACGTGATGCGGAATCCGTGTGTGATGTCGTAGGCTATCATGTCGTAGTACGCTGAGCACGTTAGCGCGTCCCACATGCTAACACTCGTTGATACAACGTCGCCCTTCACGCTGGGTACTGCTCCGACGAACTTTCCTAAGTGTCCTTCGCTGGCGGTCTTTACGGCAGCGTAAAAGTGTTTGATGTTCTCCTTCTTGAGATGCTCCTCTATGATTGGGTAGTGTCGCGTGATGATAGCAATCATGTCCTTCAGGTCGTCCTTGTTTCCTCTTAGTGCCAGTCCCACAACGTATGATAGCGGCACGCTCAGCATTAAGTAGCCTAGGGCAGTGTTTGTTCTGATTAGGGGGTTACGCATGATTTTCCTAATGCCGTGAAGCACAAGCTTACCTAGACTAAGAGGTTTCCCCCTCAACGCGTTATTTACGCTACGTATCACCACGTCACGTACTGCTGGCGCGCTTAAGGCGAATTTAGTGAAGTTTAGATCCTTGATTTCCTCTGCGCCGCTAACCGTGCTTAGCTTTCCGGGTGCAGCGGCCTCTATGATAAGTGCGGCTGAGAAAGCATCGGCAACCGTGTGCTTCAGCATATTTTGCCTGTTATCCGTTCTCAGACTAACTCACGCTCACCGGGGAGTTGCTTCACAACGTAAATCTTCTCTAACTCCCCTTCAATAAGTTGGCGCCAGCGGTCTGAGACCGCCACTATCGAGAACAGCCCTATAGGTGTCGCTCCAGCCATCTTGATCAGCTTTATCAGTGCCTTGGATGTCCTGCCTGTGTTTAGGAGGTCATCAACTATGAGTACTCTGTCACTCACGCTCAGAAACGAGGCAGGTAGGAACAAGTTCACGACGGCTGGCGGGTCCCTTGCTAAGTAACTCGTCTGGTAGTACTCCTTAATGCCGAACTCAGGCTTCTTTCTCGCTATTACTAGGCTAGTGTCAAGCACGCTTGCCACCTTAACTGCTATGGGGATACCGTCCACCTCGACTGTGGCGACAGCTGTTATGTTGTATTTGTGGAATTCTCTATAGGCTAGGTACGCGAATATCTTGAGCAGTGAAGGGTTGTATATTACTTTCGAGAGGTTGTAGATATTGTCCCCAACCTCTATGATGTTGTCCCTAAGCACTCGATCTATTACTTGGGGCTGTGTTAGCTTCTTGACGAGTTCCTGTGCCCTCTCCGTGCTCGGCATGATCTTCATGTTAATGTACCTCCATAGTGCGGGTGCTGGGAGGCCCGTGATTGCTTCTAAGTCCTTATACTTAAACACCTTCTTGTAGGATCGGAGCAGTTCGATGGCGAATATCCTTATATCTGTGAGCATTTAGCCCACCTCAGTCTCAAGTTCATGTTAAAGTACGACTTATAAGTTTATATCAGTTAAGTAAAACAGTGAGGGTAAGTGGTGGTGCTCTGTTACCTTAAACCGTCAATAGGGGGTTAAACAACGGAATACTCATTCATATGTTAACCCAGTCCCTACTCCTCAACAGTCAGTCCGGCGGCAACCTTATCCAGGAACTTGGGGTCGCTGACATCAGACGCTAGCTTTGAGGTGATCTTATATATTAGAGTCGCTAAATCCTCACTTAATTCCATGACCTCACCCATCGCTATGATCTTCGGCTCGCCCTTACCTGTCGTTACGACTAAGTGAACATTTAGGCCAACTTCATCCCTCAGGTACGATTTAATTAACTGGATCTTCTTGAGGACCTCAGGCTTGCTTCCGAAGGGTATTGAAGCTATCAGCGTTACGTCCCGCATAAATGCTCTCACCGGTACCTTAGTTGGTGGCGATACAGCTTAAAAGGCTGGTACCGTTTGTTTAGTGTTGTGCTGGAATTAGACGGTGTGTTGGTCGGCGTGCTTGGTTGCGTTTGATTTGGTTAGTCTGTTCTATGTCGAATGTTTATATAGAACGACGTAATATTATACTTTAATGGGGTGAAAGAAATGGTAGTTAAAACAAAACCCAAAGAGTTAGAGGTTGTTTACGAGGACGAGGACGTGTTAGTGGTTAGAGCGCCTGACGACGAGGAGCTGGAGAGGTTAGTTGTTGATATAATAAGGAAGAAGGGAAGGCCCGTTACTTGGAAGGAGTTGAGGAAGGAGCTGAGCGGATTGGCTGGTGAGGATAGGCTTAGGAAGGTATTGGTGCGATTGATTGAGCGTGACGTAGTTATTGAGATGATTGACGGCACGTTCGGTTTGAAGGGTATGGAGGCTACTTACGTACCTAGGAGAATTAAGAAGCGTGTTAGGCCGTTAGTGCCGACGAAGTTCAGGGAGAGATGGGGCACCATAGTCGGTAGTAGGGGTAGTATCGCTGCGGCTATACAGTACCTTCGCGAGATTAAGCTAAGGGAGAAACGTGCCGTGAATTGAGGCTGTTGTGTACCTGCGTAGCGCTCGCGATTTGAGTGTTGATTCTCGTTGTACGTGTCGGCTTTAAGTTTCTTTTTACTTGAGGCCTCTACATGATTTGCTTGACCCCCTCTCATTTAAGGAGTGCTGTAGTTTATGATGTGGGTGCTTTACTATGGGTTTGCCTTTGAGTGCTGAGGATTTGGGTGAGTGTGAGGAAGCTGTTGAGATTAGGTTGGTTGGCAGGTCTTACTTCGTTAGGTTGAAGTCAGGTGGTTCCGCCTTTATTCCTGTTGATAAGATTTGTGAGGCTCTCAGGAGGTACGGCATCTGTATTCCGGAAGAGCTTAAGGGTAAGTGTAAGGGTGATTAACCTTATGCTACGCGCCGTGGTTTTGGTTTACTCCTTAGTATTTTATGCCATACGTTCCTGATTTTCAGCGCGTCATCTTCTAGTGAGGGTGATTCGCAGATTAGTACTCCCTTAACGTTGAAGTCTTTGAGGGCCTTCAGCGCGTTCTCCCACTGGAACTCAGATTCGTGGAAGTTCAGGTGCTTCCTTTCTCCGCGGGGACCGTACTCCATGCCGGACATGTGTATGTGCATGTTCTTTAGTGTTTCGTTGCCGAGCCTCTTCTCTATTAGTTCTAGGGCTTCGGAGAATTTCTCGTAGGTGTTGAATTCCCCTAGGCTTCTGGCGTAGAGGTGTGCGAAATCTATGGCTATTGATGCGTTGTCTATTCCGTCTACCATGTCTATGACTTCCTCTAGGGAACCTATCTCAGCTAGTCCCCCCATGGTTTCGGGACGGATCCATATCTCTATTCCTTCGTCCTTGAGTTGCTTGATTATTTTCTTGAGTGCTTCCCTGATCCTTCTGACTCCTTGTCCGGAGGGTGTTTTACCGTAGTATCCGGGGTGAAAGACAACAGACCACGCACCTGCTTTGTACCCCGCCCTTGCTGAGTCGAGTATCCTCTTTATTGATGCCTCGACCTTAGCTGGGTCGCTTGAAAGGAGGTTGACGTAGTATGGGGCGTGTACGGTTAGTATGACGCCGCTTTCTTCCGCAGCCTTCCTTGTTTCCTCGGCTAGCTTGTCGCTCATTCTTACTCCTCTGACGAACTCTATTTCCATGGCGTCAAGGCCTAGCTCGGCCACCCTCCTGACGCCTTCGGGCGTTGATTTCTTCTTTGTTGAGTGCGGTATTCCTGCTGGACCTATGTGGAGACCGCTTGGTTTCCTGCTCAAGAAAGTTTCACCCCATTATCATACTTTGTGGGTGGGGCTTAAACGTGCTTCTCGGTGTGGGAAGTGCATAATAGTGTTTAAGTCGTGTGTTATGATTGGTGGGAGGGCCTGTCCGAGCTCATTACGCCTCCGGAGCCGAAGGAACTCAAGGAGCTTGCTAGGAGCCTCACGTCCTCAGGTATTAGTGCTAGGTACGTCTTATGGCTTGGTAATAGGTTACCTAAGTACGTGTGGGGTTATTGGGGGAAGGAGTTGAGAAGGTTGGGTGTTAGGTGGCAGGACTTCCTCTCCCTGTTCTCTGGGTTGGGAGAGGAGGTCGATGCCTGGGTTTCGGGCAAGTTGAGTTGGGAGGAATTCATTGCCTCCCTTAAGGCTAGGTTACCTAGTAGGGGTGAGGGTCCGATAGGCCTACTTAAGTGGGTTCAGGGGTCGTGAGGTTAATATAAGAGTGATTACTTTAGCTGATAGTCAGTCATGGTCGGAAGTTTAAATATCTCTGTGAGTAAGGATTAGGTTGGTGGGAGTTTGTCTGATGTTACTTCAGGGCTTTACCCTAGCTTCGCTGACCTGCTGTGGTTCTTCTTCCTACTCTGGATCTTCCTAACGTTCATATCACCCCAGCTGAAGTACCAGTCCCTTAAGAACGCGAGGGCCGCACTAATAAGGAGAATTGAGGCAAAGCTCGGCGCGAAAGTAATAACCATGATCCACAGGCAGGAGAGGATAAGTATCTTCGGCATACCCATATACAAGTTCATAGATATAGAGGACTCCGAACAAGTACTTAGGGCAATAAGGTCAACACCGCCCGACCAGCCAATAGCGATGATACTGCACACGCCAGGCGGGCTAATGCTGGCAGCATCACAAATAGCTATGGCACTGAAGCGACACCCAGCAAAGAAGATAGTCATAGTGCCTCACTACGCCATGAGCGGAGGCACGCTAATAGCCCTAGCAGCAGACGAAATATGGATGGATCCAGACGCAGTACTAGGCCCAGTAGACCCACAACTAACAACACAAACAGGACAATACCCAGCACCCTCAATAATAAGGGTAGTCAAGGAGAAAGGCATTGATAAGGTCAGCGACCAAACGCTCATCATGGCAGATATGGCAGAAAAAGCACTCAACCAAACGAAGAAACTAGTAACGAAACTACTGGAAGGAAAACTACCCCCACAACAAATAGAGAAGGTAATCGAAAAACTAGTCATGGGCACATACACCCACGACTGGCCAATAACACCCGAAGACCTACAAGAACTAGGGCTAAACATCAAAACACAACTACCACCCGAAATCTACGAACTCATGGAACTATACCCACAAGAAAAACCAACACGCCCAACAGTAGAATACATACCAGGCCCAATACCACCAACAAAACCAACAAAACACACAGGTCCAAGCAAGTAGTACCCTACCCCTAAAGTTAAAGTTTAAAAGCCAACAACCCCCAACCATATCTGGGGACGGCGGGTAACCCCGCGAAGCTCATAACCCCGAGGTCGGTGGTTCAAAACGGGCTGGCCGCTGGCCCCCACCATTTCTCTTTTGCTAATCATGGAACATTTTATATCGCTGGAAAGAACATGGATAGCAATGATGTTTACGAATCAAGGTAGATTTGCAACAGTTAGCGAAGTTAGAATACATGCACATGTATGCGGAGATGGTCACCTTTATACTGAGAAAGGTGAACGAGGAACAAGATATGTGATTGAGTACACGAATAAAAATCGAATCCTTATTGAGGAGTTCGTTAGCGATGCAAAGTGTGCGTACAACGCTTCTCCGACTGTTATTTGGCGGAAAAACAAGTATTCGTACATTGCACGGTTTAAGTCAAGATATGCTTTTCACAGATTAACAAGACTAGGTGCTGGGTCTTCAAAGAACTGGAGAATTAGTATCAAAACCCTAAACGATAATGAGCTTCTGGTAACTAACTGGTTAAGAGCATTTTTCGACGATGAGGCTTATGTTGATACAAGTACAAAAAGAATTGCTGTTACCTCAGTCAATTTAAGGGGATTAAAAGATGTTTCTACGTTACTCGAATTTATCGGGATAAAACCCTGCATTTATGAAATAATACACGGAAAAGCTTACAGATTAGTAATATCGAAGAAACAGAACCTTTTGAAGTATGCCGAGAAGGTGGGATTTAAAGTAAGAGCAAAATCTATGAAGTTATCTTCAATTCTCTAATTACCATCTCAGCCATCACCAGTCAGGAAAATATTTAAAAGGTTGAAAATACCACATATGATGACCAGCGGCCAGCCCGTGAAAGTCCACCCCCCGCTACCAGTGTATGGATGCCCCCCACCACTTCTTCGCCTTCGATAACTAGTAACACTATATTAGGGGATTTTAGCTCAAGGGAGAGACGCAGTGATTGAAGAACTAATCACGGAGCTGAAGGAACGCCTAAAGACACATTTCTGCAAAGAAGTGCACGAGCATACTCTTGGTTCAAGAACCTTTGAAGTGTGTAAGCCAACCGATGCTTTCAAACGTGAAGTCTCGTTAAAACTCTACGACATACTCAATAAAGTCTTTCCTGACTCCGAAGAGATTAAGCTATTGAATGATATTGTTCATGTTCGGTTGAATAGGGGACGGGATTTTTGGTATAAATTAGGTTTAGCACTAAGTGATGGCTCCCCCTTAAGCAGATCCAAGATAATATTCTCACTGTCAACATCGTGTACACTAGAGGCTGTTATCCGTGCATTTAACGAAACTCGGGTATACCTAGGGAGGGTAATGATATCCCGTACCTCAGGTAAGGTAATCCTGGTATTCAACGTAATTGCTACGGACAGAGCTGTCGCAAGTATTATGCGATCTCTGAGAAAATACGATGATTGCAGGAACAATCCAGTAATCAGTAGGTTAATCGAGGACCTTCAATCGCATAGAGAATTCTTGGCTTCGTTCTTGGCTGGTGCAATAGATGGTGACGGAACTATCAGTGAAGACGATGTTAGGTTATCTGTTTCGACAGGTGATCCCCTTTATGTGATAATCAGTAATATATTCAGCGGACATGTAAGATATGATAGCAAAAGATACCTTCTGAGAATCAGTACTAACGCGTTAAGACTCAGTGGAGTTTTCGAGCCCATGATAAGTAACGTCGTCTGTAGCCATAAGAAACAAAGGTTAACTAGACTTCACTTAAAGAGCTACAAACGCTTCAGGCTTCAAGGCCTCTCCCTTGATAAAGATCTTATTGAGCGTATGGTAGTTCTGCTTTCACGAGATCCTTCTGTGAAAGACTTACTGAGGAATGCTCGTATTAGAAAACATGGTAGATACAGGTATTTCATCACACCTGTCAATAAGGAGACCTTCAATGCAAGAAAAGAAGCGATAATCCACATTTTGAAGACCCTAAGCGAAGAATTGGGCATGGACTTACTTCCAGCACTGAAGATTGGGACTCGTGAGCTTGTAATATATAATCAGGACTTGGTGATCTTGTTTGAAGCCCTGAAGAAGAGGATAGGCGAGGTGGGGACGGCGGGCTAGCCCTCCCGCGGGCTAACCTGGCTACCCCACCCCGCTGCTTTGGCCCCCCGTTTCTTTGTGGGGTTGTT
>WAOL01000024.1 GCA_015521295.1 Desulfurococcales archaeon | reverse complement strand
TTACAGGTACCACGGACTCCTCCATCCATGGCGAGAGTGAAGCATCGATACCTAAGTAGCTCACACCGTGCTTCTTGGCAGCATTCCTCACGGCACCCTCCACCTTCCTCAAGAACTCCGCTACTACATCAACCCACTTACTCATGGGGCTTGAGGCGAGTAAATCCGCGTACCTTAAAGCAACGGTAACTCCGCTCCTTAAAGGAACAGATAATGGATAATACGGTGTTTCAATAGGCGCACCGATAGAGAAGGCAAGCCTAGTGATCGCCTCAACCCCTAAGTCGTGGGCAACTTCCCTAAGTATGTTCACAGCCTTTCGAATATCCTTCCTTCTCGTAACTATTATCGAGGCGTAGGAGTTACTGCACCTAAGCGCATTCTTCAGCTCCTCAACCTCAACACGGTACATCCTAGACCGATAAGCCGAGAAAATTATGTTCTCACTACACAATCTATCAAGGATCTTATTATCAACGCTGCTACTCAACGTTAACCTAACGTCCCATACCTTAATACCCTCGCTTTCAACGCGATCCTTAACACTCATCGCTGTAGAAAGGGCTCCCTCAACATCACCTGTGTTTTTGACGTTGAAGGTGAGGGCCCTAATCATAGGCAAGGAATCTAACCTCTTCTATATCAACGCCTTCAGCGCTTAATACTTTTAAGCATCGCCAAGCACGAGATCATGTGTGGCTGGGAGTAATGAATTAAATTTATCATCTTCGACCAAGCAAATAGTGTGGATGAGCGGTGCGGTCGTAGCTGAGCCCACGCGATGATGTCTGGCGGGCTTTAGCGACGCATGCGGTGAATGGTTAATGGGCTCGGTAGCGCTAGTGTTTGGTTACGGGCGAAGAGTGAAGTACAGCGTAAATGTGCTAGTGGGGGCTATCGAGCAGGAGTTAGGGGACTCAGTAGATATTTTCGTAGCCCCTCTGAAGGCTATTCCTAATTTGCTGGTGAGTCTCGTTGAGGAATACGGCAAGAGGCAGGTAATATATGGTCAAACACTAATCACGACTGAACTACCTGAGACAATTAACGACATCATTAAGGCAGTAACTACGGCTCGGAGAATCGGCGCAATACCTGTTGCCGGAGGCCCTCACGCCACCGGGGATCCTTACGGGACACTACTTTCACTTGGTTTCGAGTACGTCTTCATGGGGGATTCGGAGGAATCCTTCACTAAATTCCTAAGAGAAATCGTCGAAGGAGGCGACCCTAAGTCCGTGAGGCCAGGGCTTGCCTATATCGATGAGGAGGAGTTCATAATGACTGGCAAGGGCAGGATAGGTGACTTAGATAGGTTCCCTGCGTTCGCCTTGAAGCACAGATTGTTTAACCCCATAGAAGTGACTCGCGGGTGCCCTCACGCCTGCAAGTACTGTCAAGTTAGTTACGCCTTCGGCGCGAGGTACAGGCACAGGAGCATAGATAACATAATACACCACGCTGAATTAATGGTGAGTAACGGCATCCGAGACTTAAGGTTCATAACGCCCAACGCCTTAGGCTACGGGGCGCAGAATGAGGAACGCGACTTAAGTAAGGTGGCCGAGCTCCTGAGGGAACTCCAGAAACTAAGGGTGAAGGGGGCTAGGATATTCTTCGGTGTATTTCCCTCAGAGGTAAGGCCAGAATTCGTGGATAGAGAGGTGGCCCTACTCCTCAAGGAGAGCGTCGACAATAGAAGGGTAATAGTTGGGGCTCAATCAGGGTCAAACAGAATGCTTAAGGAATTACATCGGGGACACACGGTTGAGGACGTTACTAACGCGGTAATTCACTTAAGAAGTGCGGGCTTCGACGTTGACGTGGACTACATCTTTGGTCTCCCTAAGGAAACCGAGGAAGATGTGAGGGAGACCATGGAGCACATGAGGGAATTAATTAGGCTGGGTGCTAGGGTGCACGCGCACGTGTTCCTTCCTCTCCCAGGAACGCCTTACTCCTTTGAAAAACCCGGAAAAGTTAGTGAATGGTTAAGGAAGGAGCTCTTCAAGTTGCTGGGGAAGGGTGCTATGTATGGTCAGTGGGAGGCGCAGGAAAGACTAGCCGCGTCCGTAGCTAGGTTAAGGGATTTGGGAGTAATCATCATAACGCGTAAGAGGGCTCAGGAACTGATTTCACGCTTCGGAGGAGTCAACGTCCCGCTCGCCCCCAAGATCCTCCAATATGCTAAATGGTGAGTAGGGGCAGACCTCCTTGTAGGGACATAACCGACACTTCCTCCTACTTACCCACCCAGGCTCGGGAAATACCCCATCCCTTATGTCCTTCAACAACTTAAGGTACTTCACCAGCAGGTCATTATCGTACCTAAGGCTTACTGTCTTGTTTATGTATCGGAGCCTCAACTCGATCCGCTCTATCCTGACGCCGTGAACCTTACTCAATATGTAGGCGTACGCCATAACCTGTAGTGCGTCCCCCAACCACACACCATTAACCACGCAGGGGGATTCAAACCTGGGAGCTCTCCTGCTCTTGAACTCCTCTACAATTAACGTGCCGTTAGCACCGTTAATCCTGTAGCTGTCGGGCTTACCCACAAGCACCACGCCTAACTCATCAACCCTAGCCCTAAGCAGTTCCTCCTTAACCCACCCAGGACGCAGTATGTGATGTATCGCGTGAGCCAAGCGCCCCAACCATGCCCTAAGACGTAACGCTAGGGGTTGAGGAACAGGGGTGTGGACATCGAAGAAGTAAAGTGTAGGACAGAAGCCCAGCTTCCTTAGCTCACTTGGCATGACTACGGCCTCCTTCCTATCCCGTTCCCTCTTCATGGCCCCAGCATCACCACAGACGACACGCTACTTTCACGGTTCCCCATCATTACACTGTTTTTAAATAAAGATCCTCGCTGAGTGCAGGGTACCGGGTGTGGCCATGCAGCTTTCGCTGAATACCCCAGGCAACCTTCCTAGCCAGCCCCGTTACCGAGTACTTTGGGCGGGGAGTTACTAGGCCCTTTCGGAGAGACTCCAGGACATCATCCAGTGTAAGGTCCGGAACCTCAATGAGTGTCCTAGTCACACCCACCATTTCAAGCACGTGGGCGTCTGAACACGCTATGCATGGCTTCCCAGATGCGCGGCAATACATCCAAGCCATGGTGTTGGTGATCGGGTCGCTGCCCATGTTAAAGCACTCTATGCAATCCCACAGATCTTCCCTTACCCGCCACCCTGCACCTAACCTCATGACATCAAAAGGATGGGCAGGTATGAGGACACAGCCATTGTCGTTGGCGAGTTCGCGGAGCGCCACAGGATCCTTAATCACTGGTATGGGATCCCTGCAGAGCACCAGCACGTCTCCCCACACGGTTCTGACTTCGGCACCAGTAATTACTAAGGGCACTCTACCACTCACGTACCTCCTAGCGATCACGGATCCGGCAAACGTGTCGTGGTCGGTGACTGCTATGACATCTAATCCGACGGCCCTAGCACGTAGGACGACCTCCCGCGGGTGTGCCCTCCCGTCACTAGCTTGCGTGTGAATGTGAAGGTCCGAGTGAGCAATCATTCCTTCTTCATCCTCTGACGTACACGGGCCCAGGCAACCATGTAGGAGAGAGCTCTGGCAGCCTCCTCCGGTGTCCGGAATGACGGTATCCTCGCCTCATGCTCGAACATCCGCAGCTTATCTAGCGTGTACTTACCTCCGGGTGCAGCCATTACTACGGGCTTACCGTACTTACCAACTAGTTCCTTAGCGGCCTCCAGAACCCCTCCCGGGTCGTATGCCGGTGACTGCATTATGCTTATGAGGAGCACGGCATCCACGTTCTCGTCCCTCAATACAGCCTCTAACGCAACCTTATACCTCTCTGGCGGCGCATCACCTAGGACGTCTACCGGGTTGTTCACAGCGGCTGCAGGTGGTAGGCCCTCCCTCAACTTGGCCTTAGTTTGCTCCGAAAGTTCAGCCATCCGTAAACCAAGTAGTTCTACGGCATCCGTGGCTAGGACTCCTGCACCACCACCGTTAGTCACTATAGCTATCCTGTCACCGGATGGGGCCGGTAGCCATGAGAGTGTCTTGGCAGCCACTACCAATTCATTCAACTCATTAACTAATAGCCCACCGAACTGTTTTATCGCGGCTTCATATACAGCGTACTGACCTGCTAGTGAACCCGTGTGTGAGGCGACAGCCTTCATGCCTTTCTCGGACTTGCCAGCCTTAAGCACTATGACGGGCTTTCCTTTCTCCGTGGCCTTCCTTAATGCGTTAAGGAACTTCCTGCCGTCCGACACTCCCTCTATGTAGGCCATAATTACCTTAGTCGCGGGGTCCTCTGCCAGGTACTCAATAAGTTCCCATTCCTGCACATCCGCGGCGTTCCCGTAACTCACGAACTTACTCATCCCAACGCCTGCCTCCGCAAGCCAGTCGAGGATTGCTGCCCCAAGAGCCCCGGACTGTGAGATCAGGGCCACGCTACCCGGCCCCGGCTTAGCCTGCCTGTCGTTGGGGTTGAAGATCGTGTCGAGGCCTGAGTGGGCATCGTAAACGCCGAGGCAGTTAGGACCTATTATCCTCATGCTCCACTTCCTGGCGACCTTAACTAGCTCCTCCTCCCTCTTAGCTCCTTCCTCCCCAACCTCCTTGAAACCCGCACTAATCACTATAGCTGCCCTAACGCCCTTCCTCCCGCACTCCTCAAGAACTGAGGGAACCACACGGGCAGGTACCGCTACAACCACTAAGTCAGGCGTTTCAGGTATCTCCAGGACAGACTTGTAGCACTTAAGCCCTAGAACCTCATCGTACTTCACGTTCACAGGGTATACGCGACCCTTGAACCTCTCCTTAAGATTCTCCATGATTGCCCGTCCAACGGTTCCCCTCTTTATCGAGGCACCTATGACGGCTATGGATTTCGGGGAAAAGAACTTGCTGAATACTTCCTTCGTAGGTAAACTCATGAGTATCCCCTTTCATTTAGGGAGGGTAACGTAAAAATGCGTTACATTAACCTGCCGTCAACTACCTCAGTAACCTAGGGTTATACTGAAAACGCCTTCCTCTTCAAGCAGCTTGCCTGCCTTAAGTAGCAGGTTCCAATCCTCTACCCTCTCAGAGGTCTTCACAACCCTCTCGAAGGCCCTCTTGATCGCTGGTAGAGCCGCTATAAGGCCAACAATAGCTCCAGCCCCAGCCATCACTGCCGCCATAAGCCCGCTCGCGGTGACTAATCCACCTATCCCGCCGCCCACGGCACCAATGCCTATGAGAGCACCGGCAATTAATCCTGCCTCCTCCCTAGCCTTCAGCGTCTGAGGATATTCTGCGTAGATGACCCTACCTGAGCTGGCGTCCACTAAGGCCTTCATCTCTACGTTACCGTACCTGTAAGTGAATTCCCAAATCGGGTAATGCGTCACACCTAAGTACTCTGTCTTAACGTCCTTAACGACCTTATTGCCGTTGCACCCTGTATTGAGGTCCTTCATTAGGTCTCGCACCACGGCGTCTGACGCGGCCTTAATAGCGTCCTCCTTTGACACCATTATGTTGTAGTACCTACCCATCCTAAGCATCTTAGGCTTGAAGTACTCCCTCCCCCTCAAACTGAACCTGTAGTTCTCAACTATGTGTGAGAACCAAGGTTCCCTATTAGCGAGGATGAAGTAGTCCCCTACCTCATAGAAGTCACCTTCGTAGGACTTACTCCAAAACCACACTCCCTCAGTATATATACACTCGCCAGTGGCTTCAGCGTGAACTGCGTGTATCGGGACGTAATGTAGTAACGCCTTACGTAGTTCAGCTGCTGTGTGGAAGTCGGAAGGCGCCCCATAGTTCCTGAGGATGAACCTCAGTAGCCTATCGAAGGCACTGCTCGAACTGAAGACAACTTTAAAGTAGTAGTGTTCAGTAATGGCTTCGCCCGTACTGACCTTGAATGTATAACCACAGTATGGGCATGTCGCTACGCTCACAGCGTGTGGAACTCTGAACTCCGAACCGCAATACGGGCACTTAAGCATTGCCTCACCGCTCAAACCTAACACCCCCTAGCGCCCTACTTACTAGGTACCCAGCACCTATCATGAGGGCGACGCTCAGGAATATCAGGTGACCCCACCGGAACGCGAAAGGCAGCGCTAAACTCGCAACAAAGGTCGTTGCTGCCGCACCCCCTAAGTACATCACCAGGTGCTTGGTTAGCACAGGCTCTATAGCCACTAATTGCCTTCCATCAACGCCTGAGAACGCTATGGAGTAAATGGCGTTCCTGAATTTATACGAGATAATGTATATAGGGACTAGAACGGCTTTGAAGTCCTTGACGTTTACCCTGCATAGGTAAACGTTAAGCCTGTCGAGCCTGTACTTACGCTTAACCCAGACCTTCAACCTCTCAGCTATGACGTCCCTAGCTATCGCGTTTACTTCCTTAGGCTCAATATCGAAGCCCATTACCGCGTGCACTTCTTTCCCCCACTTGTACTTAGATGCGTGGACAGCGGCTGAAATATCAAGTTGTTTGACCTGCGTTGAAAGTTCCTTAACGCCTAACTCCTCGATATGTCTTCTACCTAGGATTGCATCAACCCCACTAACGCTTCCGGAGTCCCTCACCTTAACTACCCTAACTTCTGTCTGTGTTACGACCCTTCCACCAATGTTCACTGTCCTTGTCCTAGTCTCCTTCCTCTCACCTACGAAGAAGTACTGCGCGTCGTAGTCGACGACGTAGAAGGGTACGAATATATTCGTTATGGAATCTATGCCTATCTTGTTGACGTACTTACCTAAGTCACTGTCTGCTCTCATCCTATCCCAGAACCTACGCGTTATCTCCTCCCTACTAAGGGAAGGGAAGACAAACACGTCGTAACCCGGATCACAATACTCGATATACCCACAGTACCTGCACTTAACAACCAGTGAGTCAGGCGTGACCTCAATTGGCGCCCCACAATTAGGACACTTAAACACTTCCGCTTCTCCTGACGGTGAGGGCGGTGAAGGAGGCACGGCACTGTAGGGTATTCCTGTACTCTGAGACATCGTGATGCACCTAAAACTTCACTACAAAGGTAAAGGCGGAGGTAATTAATACTTAACCCACCCTCACACCCTCATAGGTTAAACTCTTTAGCTACAAACGAAGTAAATGCCGAGCAGGTTACCCAGAGTGATGCGTCATGCATACGCTAGTACTGGACATTGACGGCACGCTAGTAAAGCCGGACATCGACTGGGCATATGTTAGGAGGAGGCTTTCCGAGCTAGGAATCAACGTTCCTCATAAGCCTGTTGCCGAGATCCTAGCTAGGGTAGCGATGCATAATCCTAGGCTGGCCAAGAGTGTTGAGGATGAAATAGTCGGTATAGAGCGGCGAAGCGCAGAGAGGGTAAGGCAGGATCCTGAGCTCCGAGATCTCCTCTCACGATTCAAGAGCAGGGGAGTTAGGATAGCGGTAGTTACGCTGAGAGGTCGTGAAACAGCCATTAAGGTTCTGGAGTCGCTAGGGATTAGTGACTTGGTAGATGTTCTAGTGACTCGCGAGGATAGTTACGATAGAAAAGCGCAGCTCAGGACCGTGATGAGGATACTGGGTGCTGAACCAAGTCAAACATACTTCCTCGGCGACACCGTGTGGGATCTGGAGGCAGGGAAGAGTGAGGGGGTAAACGTGCTTCTAATAGACTCGAAAAACGACCCCGTATCAGCGGTTCCGAAGCACTTGAAGGCAACGCTTAGGAGACTCCTTAAGAGCCTCTCGTGATTCCTGGATTAATGGAATCACCAATTAATGAAGTGTGGCTTGCCCTTGTATATGGGGGCTATCACCTTGACAATGACCTCACTGCCCTCCTCATATCCTTCCACATTCTCATCAATCTCCAATATGCCGTTTCCCCTAATCAGTGTGGATATAATGCCTGAGCCGGTTAGCCTCAGCGGCTCAGCGTAAATCACGTTACCCATACTGTAGAGGACAACACGGTAATAGGAACGGAAGCCAACGACGTTAGCTACCTTCCTAGTGAGCCGCGCCCGTACAGTAGGTTCAGGCACTTCCTTAACACCGTAGAGCTTGCGGACGAGAGGCTTGAGGAAAACCTCTAACCCTATGAAGCACGCCACCGGAAGCCCCGAGAGCATGAGGATAGGCTTGCCGTTAACTACGTACGCACCGGCAGTCCGCCCAGGACGCAGGTTAACGCCGTGAAAAACGAGTTCCGAGCCAGGTATGCCTTCAACTGCCTCAGGCACTAGGTCTTTCTCGCCAATGGATGAGCCTCCAGTCGTGATCACGATGTCTGCGTCCCTTAATCCTTTCTCAATAGCCGCTCTGACCTCGTTAACGTCATCCCTAACTATGCGTGACCAGGTGGTTACGCACCCTATCTCCTTAGCGTAACCCTCTATCAACGGACCTGAGGAATTCACTACCTCATCCTTACCCCGTGCCTGCCTATAGTCCCTGAGCTCATCGCCAGTGTTTACGATGGCTATTCGCAGAGGTTTGAAAACCTTCACCTTCGTGACACCCGATTCAGCAAGTGCCGTAATGTGCCACGGGCGTATCACGGTACCTCGCTCTAGGATAACGTCGCCTGCGTGAAGGTCCTCCCCAGCACGGCTGACATTACCGTACTTAGGCACCGGCTTAAACACCAGGACGTGGTCCCCAAGTAACGTGCTGTACTCGAAAGGCACGACAGCATCAGCACCCTCCGGTATCCTGCCGCCGGTGAATATCATGACTGCCTCCCCTTCTCCTATCCTAACGTACTCCCTACTCCCAGCCTCTACCTTCCCAACAACCCTTAACTCGACGGGCTCCCTCTCACTAGCGCTGATGACATCCTCTGACCTGACGGCGAAGCCATCCATCGCTGCCCTATCGAAAGGCGGGTAATCGCGTAGTGCCTTAACCTGGTGAGAAGCGACCCTACCCACAGCATCAACAATATCTAGGGTCTCGACGTCTGGTTCAATAGTCACGGCTTTTAAGAACTTACGTAAGGCGCTCTCCACAGACTCAAAACTTGTGAAGCCCTTGAGCTTCTGTCGAGGCAATCCTCAAAACACCCTAAACCACTCTAATACTCTCTAACGCCTTCCCTATATATCTTAGCAAGTCATTAATCTTCTCCGTTAACTCCTTGCAACCGCTGACCGCTGGATGAGTCAAGTCAGTAACTAAGGGGGTGACGGTCACGTACCCATTACTTAAGTAGTATGAGTCAGTACCCTCCTCAACCACGCGTTCCCCAACAAGCCAGTAGTACTCCCTACCCCTAGGATCTATCCTCCTCTCGAACCTCTGAATAAATCTTATTCTCTGCGTTTTCGGCATAACCACGCCCTTAGGTGTCGGCGTGTGGGGTAAGTTCACTGAAAGCGTATCCACGCCATCAAACCAGCCATTATCCTTAACGTACTTTATCAAGGCTTCAACAACCTTCCTAACCATGAATGAGTACTTAGGGTTCTCGAACTCATCATCGGTTAGAACATCAGCGGAGAGAGCTATTGAAGGGTAACCAAAGAGCCCAGCCTCGATCGCGGCCTCCACCGTGCCAGAATAAAGTATGTTCTGCGATGACGTATTCTCACCTATATTTATTCCCGAAACGACGAGGTCAGGGTTAAACCCCAGTATGTCCTTAGCCGCATGGAAGGCGTCAACGGGTGTGCCATTGATAGCGAATACCCTTAACCCATATATGCCGAGTTCTCGCAGGAAGAGCGGCTTGTGGAGTGTTAGTGAGTGCCCCCCACCGGACTTCGGCGTCTCAGGCACGACAGCCAATACCTCACCGAATTCCTTGAGTATTTCGTAGGTTAGAGGGAGTGCCCTCGTAACGAATCCATCGTCGTTCACTAAGAGTATCTTAAAGTGATCTCCTTTCCGCATAGCCTCATCACTTAGTGTTAAGTCGTTCTATAGCGCTATTAAGAATTGCTTAATTAATCCGCGGTATTCAGCGATATAGTTATTGAGGCTTGGAAGTCATTAATGTTATGAAGTTATGTGAAGACCTCGTTAATTACCTAATTAAGCTTCATAAACATATTAGAGAGTAGTGAGGATGATGAGGGACTCAGTAAGCAGACTGGTAGCGGAGCTAGCTAGGCCAGCGAGGTTTAGACCAAGGTATAGGCTCCTAGAGGACGAAACACGCTACACGATACCGGAGGAATTAAGGCGTGAGAGCCTTAAGAAACCGAGCAAGCATTACGTCTTTGCTGCCCTCGATGCTGCTGCCGCAGCGCTTCACGTACCGGCAGGTGAAGTAAGCGTCGTCGCTGGGGCATTGTGTGATGTGAGGAGCGCTTACCTCTACCCCGGAACAGGCATCGCTGCTAGGGTTAACGGCCCTCCCTTCCTTGGTGCCCCCATTGAGGAGGATCTGAGCCTCGTTTCCAACCGCTACGTGAAGGTTGGCCTCAAGTACGTTAATGATCCGGACCTGCCTGAGGGCGCCTTATCTCACGACCTTCGAATACATATGGAGACGTATCTACTGAGCGTAGCTAAAGAGAGGCTAGGTAGTGGCACGGTACTACTCATAGACGGACCCATAACCTATCCCTACACGCATCCCGTGGAGGGTAGTGTGTGGAACGCCGAGCTAGGCGGACTGAACGAGGACAGAGTCACCAAGATGAGTAACCTCATTGAGGAAGGTATAATCCCAGTATGCGTGGTTAAGCGTGTGTGGAGATCGAAGCACTTAATTAGGGCGCTGGGGCTGAGTGAACTTCTGACTGACGTGAAGATGATCATGAACTCCTTAGGATTGAGCGACGTTCCCGACAAGCCACTCATGATAGGTCCCTGGGAAGTCAGTAGCTCCACCAATACACCACCTAGGGTCATGGCTTACGTGCTGACGCCCGTAGCTATGCCGGTTAGGCTATACACGATATTCAGAATCGAAGTGCTAAAAGCAGTTCAGGAATTACTGGGTGAGGAGAGGTTCCTTGAGTTAGTAGCCGCGATATCATATTCAGCGTCCTCCTACGGGACGTACGTCCCACACAGACTACATGTTGCTGACGCGCTCTCTAAGGAGGTCGTAACTAAGAACGCGTCCATGCTTGAAACCATGCTCAGGCTGAAGGGTGTTCCACTCCTCTATGGAGGTGTGACTGTTGAGTAACGACCCATTAAGCACGATACGCGAGTTAATAGCGTCAAGAATATCTGAGGCGAAGAAAAAGGCAGAAAACATCGGCAGGATCGTTGGCGTAGTTAGTAGAAAGAACCCGTCGAAACTAACAGGAGACTTAACAGCCACGGTCGTCGAAATAGACCCGGCAACGTACTACGAGTACGGGGAATTGCTGGGGGTTGGGAACTACTTAGTTGCTGTGGACCTCAGGACGCTGAAAGCCGTTGGTCTCAGGATAATTGGGGTTCTGCGGGCTGATATAGCCTCGACGCTGGAGTCCTTAGCCCCCATAGTGTTGGAGGAGGATGAGGAGGGACTACTCACTAACGCCCTAATTGAGGTCACGCCGCTCCTGAACGAGGATGGTGCCCCAGTCTCAACACCGTTGGAGCCGCAGTCACCGGTCGTCGTGCCCGATAACCCAGAGATACTGCTATCCGTTGCGGGCATACCTAAGGAAGGGATAACGCTCGGCTACCTCCACACAGGCTCGGCACCAGTGGCGGGCGGGGTAGTACCCATGAAGTTACCTAGGCAGGAGTTCTTCAAGCACATGCTCGTGATAGGGACCACGGGCTCTGGCAAAACCACCCTAATAAAGAACCTGCTATATGTTATTGGGAGGGACTGGAAAGAAGCTAAGGTATTAGTGGTTGATGCTGCCGGCGACTACGCGCAGATAGTACTACCCCCGCCCTCACTACCCTCTGATGCTGCCCCCGCAATTTACAGGAGTGCTGAGGAATTCAGGAGTAATTATCCCTCATGGATAACAGTCCTACTGCCGGTGCGTAGGGAGGACAGGAAACTCAAGCAGCTGGCGCTGAAGTACGTAATGGAGCGCATAGGCAAGATAGCTAAGGCATTCTATGGTAAGGACCCAATGATTAGTGTCGAGGCACCTGCTCGGGACTTCGAGACAGTAAGATCCATCCTTGTCCACTGCAACTTGAATGGCTATGAATTCACGGTTGAAGTAGTTCCGATGTCCCTAACATACACGCAGCTTCGCGACCACCTAGAGATACTTCCCCTCTTCTCACGGCAGGCTAAGGTATACCTAAGGAATGTGATTGGGTACTTGGAGCATAAGGTCGGCAGTATAACTAACTTCACGTACCTATACAGATCCCTTCAGGAGAAATTCGAGGAGGTTCTGAAAGTAATGAAGCTGCACCGCAGAACTCTTGAGAACATCGAGAGAACGCTGAACTTCATAGCCAGCGCAGACGAAGTCGACGTGAGGATCGAGGGGAACGTAATAGGCATACCGCCTGCTGGGCGAATTATGGAGAACTATAGTGGCCCAGTAATAATAGATTTGGACTATGCCGCACTCAGAGGCGCGCACTTCCTAGTCCTCAACCTGATAGCGTACGAGATACTTAGGGAGGTCTACGCGTGGAAGAAATCTGCTGGTGCCGCCACTCCAACACTCATGATACTTGATGAGGCCCACAGGTTCTTCCCATCGGAAGGAACGAGTAGGGAGGAGGTGGAGATGCTGGCCGACTTCATAGCAAGGATAGCGAGGCTAGGTAGGTCAAGGGGGCTTGGCCTAATATTCTCCACACACTCTCCCAAGGACGTTCATAAAATAGTAATCCAGTTAACGAACACGAAAGTAATACTCAGAAGTGAACGGGAATTTCTTGAGATGCTGGACGTCCCGAGAGAGTACCTGAGGTTAATGGAGCTCGCACCCGATAGGGTGGCGCTAATAAGGACGTCCGTGGTTCGCTCTGGCTACGCCCTATTCAGAACGAGCGAGCCTCTACTAGGTCACTTTGACATGGGGCGCCTATCCGTTAAGTAATGCTGTAAGGAACTACGTCTCAGAAACGTTAATGTTTCTCGCCAACACTACTTACCTAGGTCTCAGGAGGGATACTACTTGGCATGCGGCATAGTCGGGATCGTCGCTAAGGAGGGTGTGTTGCGGAAGCCGCTCGGGAGAGTGATAAGGGAGTCGCTGAAGAAGCTTGAGTACCGAGGCTACGACTCAGTGGGGTTCGCGATACTGACTCGTGACGGCAGGCTCGTTGTGCGCAAGTCCAGGGGCATGATAGATAACGTATCGGCTAAGTTAGGGTTCGACAGCTTCGACGGGCTAGTTGGGATAGGCCACACGCGATGGGCAACACACGGGAAGCCAAGTGACGTGAACGCCCATCCCCACGTGGATTGCAGCGGCACCATAGCCATAGTTCATAACGGTATAATAGAGAATTACGAGGAAATAAGAGCTGAGTTAACCAGACTGGGTCACCACTTCATCTCTGGCACAGATACCGAGGTAATACCTCACCTAATGGAGGAGTTCAAGAGGCAAGGTGCGAGCCCCTACGAAGCCTTCAAGAAGACCGTCTCCCGCCTTAAGGGGGCGTACGCCTTAGCAGTGATAGACGTCAGCACTCCAGACAGGATATACTTCGCCAGAAGCACATCACCCTTAGTGGTAGGGTTAGGCAACGGTGCGAACTTCCTAGCCAGCGACATACCGGCCTTCCTCGAGTTCACGCGTAAGGTCATAGTACTGAGGGATGGGGAGGTAGGTTACATAACCGCTGACAACGTGGTCGTAGAGTATCGCTCTAGGGCAGGAAGTAGTGAGGCGTTGTGGGCACCAATAAACCTAACGGGCAGGGTTAGGGTTGTTGAGTGGACCGCTGAGATGGCAATGAAAGGCGGCTACCCTCACTTCATGCTTAAGGAGATTCACGAGCAACCAAATGCCCTGGCCTCAACCCTCGCCGGCATAGAGGATCAAGTTGCGGACGTGGTTAAGGCCCTAAGCAAGGCGGAATCCGTGGTGATTGTGGGAGCAGGAACCTCTTTCCACGCCTCATACTTAGGCTCCCTGCTAATGAGTAACTTAGCTAGGAAGAGGTCCGTAGCGATAATATCGTCCGAAGCGAGGTGGCACCTCAGGTCCTTAGGAGAGGGTGATGTGGTGATAGCTGTGAGTCAGTCAGGTGAGACCATAGACACACTACTGGCGGTGAGGGAGGCTAAGGCCGCAGGTGCTCTAACAATAGCGTTATCCAACGTTGTGGACTCAGCAATACCTCGCGAGTCGCACGTGGCCATTTACACCAGGGCAGGACCCGAGATAGGGGTGGCGGCGACAAAGACGTTCACTACGCAGGTGGCGGTTCTCTCTTACCTCGCGGTCAAGGTCGCTGAACGTGTTGGCGCGATAAGCAGCCACGAAGCCAGCGAGTACGTAGCAGCGTTAAGGAAGGTGCCTGAAACAGCTGCAACGATCATAGCGATGCATGAAGCTAAAGCTAGGGCTGTAGCGAGGAGAATGGCTGAGCGGACGAATGCCTTCTACCTCGGCAGGGGGTACTCGCTCCCGATAGCCATGGAGGGAGCACTGAAACTTAAGGAGATAGCCTACGTCCACGCTGAGGCCTACCCAGCCGGGGAATCCAAGCACGGCCCAATAGCGCTAGTTGAGGAGAACTTCCCTGTACTCTTCACGGCCGTCGGTAGGGATGATGGAGGGATGATCAGGAGTAACATAGAGGAAATGAAGGCTAGGTTAGCATGGACCCTAGCCGTAGCCCCCGCGTCGCTGAAGGAAGTGCTGAGAGCTGTCGACGTTGCCTTCAAGATGCCTGACCTCCCCGAGGTGGCTGCGGTGGTTGCGTATGTCATACCTTACCAGTTAATAGCGTACTACACGGCCGTACGTAAGGGTCATGACCCAGACAAGCCCAGAAACTTAGCGAAGACCGTGACAGTTGTTTAGGAGGTGCCTAATTGTGAGGGCTGTAATACTAGCTGGCGGGTCAGGAAAGGGGCTAATACCTCTAACCGGCGGTAAACCAAAGGTGCTGCTTAAGGTCTGCGGCGAGGCAGTGATTGAGAGGGTGCTCAGGAACTTAGTTAGCATCGGTGCAAAGAAAGTCACGCTAGTAACGGATAAGCCATCAGAGTTTGAAGACGTAACCGTGCGTTTTGGGAGACTACTGGAATTTGAGGTGAGGAAGCAGAGTTCAGGAGGGATAGTTGGCGCGATGCTGGAAGCTAAGGATGAGTTAAGTAATGGGGCGCTACTCGTGTATGGTGACACCCTAGTAAGTGCTGAAGCATACGAGATGACCTACGTAGCCGCGACCGAGTATGGGGTTCCCACACTCATGGTGGTTCCTGAGGAAGACGTGAGGTTCTACGGTGCGGTCTTCGTTGACAGTCGAGGATTCATTAAGCACTTCAAAGAAGCACCGCGTGAGAGGATAGAGGGTGCCTACGCATTCGGAGGTATTGCCGTTCTGAACAAGGAATTAGTGGATCTCATAGAGCGGGACGAAAGCATAGAATCCGCAATAAACGAGTATGTTGCGTCGGGAAACGCGGTGAAGACCGCCTTATGGAGTGACTGGTGGGTTGATGTGGGTTACCCGATAAACCTCCTCGAAGCAATATACTACGTAATGATGAGTTGGAAGACCATGAAGATAGCGTCGTCCGCCAAGATAGCGTCAACAGCAGTGATTGAGGGGCCAGTGATAATCGAGGATGATGTCATGATAGATCACTACGCCGTCATAAGGGGACCAGCCTACATAGGACGAGGTGCCCTCATAGGGACACACACGTTCATCAGACCCTACACAGACGTGGAGGCAGAGGCGGTGGTCAGTAGCTACAGTGAGGTTGTCTGGTCATTAATCGGGAGAGGAGCAACCATAGGTCGAAACACGTTTCTAGGGTACAGCGTCGTTGGTGACGGCGCGACCGTCGGGCCCGGAACGTTAACGAAGCTGATCACGAAGCCCGAGGAGGTCGGTATCAAGGCAATAAAGGTCGTGAAGCGTAGGAAGGAATGGTACAAGATAGGGTGCATCGTGCCCGTAGGCTCTAAGGTACCGGAACTCTCCGTCCTTGAACCTGGCGAAATAATTAAGGATTGAAAGAGAGGAGAATTTATCAACCAGTCACGCGAAGTAGCTTCACTTCCTTAACATATTACAGAGCTTTATGGACTCGGCGAGCCTAATTATTACCTCATCACTGGCCTCCACACCCAAGTTACTCAGAAACTCCTTGATGTTCTCCTTAGTCATCTCTAACCCCTTAGCAGGCATTAACTCCCTCACGAACTCGCCTAACTCCCAAGGGAAGAGAATCCACTTATCTGTCTCAACAACAAGGTAGTCGGGCTTTATGATCGACCTTGGCTTGTAATATAGGGCAGCTGTCCTCACCTCGGACGCGCCCCTCAAGCGAACTTGCTCACTCACGACTTCAAGAGTTCTCCCTGAGTCAACGACGTCATCTACGATGAGTACCTTCCGCCCCCGGATCTCGGTCGTTAGTGGCTGAGTTATGACGGGCCTCTCCGCCTGCTCCCCTATCCCCCTATAGAATTTAACCTCAACAACCCCTATGTCACTTACTCCTAAGGCATCGGCAACTATCCTAGCGACTATGTAGCCACCGCGTAGCACGCCAACAATTACATCGGGCATGTACCCGTCTTGAAGGGTCATCGAAGCAAGTTTTAACGAACCTACGTGAATGTCCTCCCAAGTTGCTACCAGTAACTCCATCCTTCCCACATTCTAGGCTTACATCTGAGTTATAAACCTCTTCCTACATGAAGGATAACGACTTAATTTCCCGACGAATGAAAAATTCAGGGTGGATGTCACGAAGCGTAAGCTCTCAGATATCTTAAGAAACATTGATTCAGTCGCCGTTGTCGGGGCTTCCCCCAAGCCCGGTAAAGTCGGCAACACGATCCTCCAAAACATACTTTCCTATGGGTTTGAGGGAAGAGTGTACCTGGTGAATCCTAAGTACAAAGACATACTTGGCTTAAGGACGTACCCCTCACTTAGGGATCTGCCTGAGGTTCCAGATATCGCAGTAGTCGCTGTCCCGACCAAGGTCGTTCCTGCGGTAGTGGCGGAAGCTTCAGAAGTCGGTGTGGGTCTCACAGTAATCATAACGTCGGGGTTCAAGGAAGCCGGTAACGAGGAAGCTGAAAGAAGGTTAAGAGAGACAATGAGCTCAGCACAGCAAATGAGGGTTCTCGGGCCTAACTCGGCCGGTATCACAATCTCGGCTGTTAAACTTCATGCGAGCATTGAGGCCCCACCTACCCCTGGGCGCGTAGGCTTAGCAATGCAGAGTGGAGCCATGGGCGGGGTGGTGATTTCCCGCCTTAAGGAACTCTCATCAGGTATTTCCTTCTTCATGAGCCTCGGAAACATGGCTGACGTTGAAATAAGTGACGTGTTTGAGTATGCGCTTGAGGATGACGCAACTGATTCACTAATAGCTTACGTGGAGTGGGTACGTGACGGTAGGGCGTTCCTGGAGAAAGGCTCGAAGTTAGCGGCCGTTAAACCCCTATGCATCCTTAAGGGAGGTAGGGGCGAGAGAAGCAGTGAAGCCGTAAGATCCCATACCGGTGGGCTAGCAGGTAATTACGTGATATTCAAGGAAGCGGTGCGTAAGATAGGCGCGTACCTAGCCGATGATGTATCAGACTTGGTTGAAGTTGAGGAGGCGCTAAGGCGTGTGGGGCATCTTAATGGGTCGAGAGTACTAGTAGTAACTAATTCCGGCGGGTTAGGCGTGGTGACAGCATCCCATATTGAAGAGCACGGCTTAGACTTACTGCCAATACCTTCAAAGCTCGCTGAGGGCTTAACCCGGCAGGCTGGGAAGTCATTCACCGGTAGAAACCCCGTTGACTTCGGCGGTGACGCGAACGCGGAGCAGGTAGCTAAGGCATTGACGCTAAACGACCTAAGTAGATACTTCGACGTTGCGTTGTTCGTGTACGTACCTACAGCGGCTGAAGGACCGGAAGAGATGGCTAAGGCATTAAGGGAGCATGTCGATGAGTTCTCCCTCCCTGTCATAGCGTACTTCGATGGCGAGGGAAGCCGTGAGGCCACCATGAAGGTTTCGAGGTTACTTCCCGCAGTTACCTCAGCCAGGAATGCTGCTAAGGCCGTATCGGCCTTAGTGAATAGAGGTAAACACCTCAGATTAAGGGTCACCCATAATAGTAGCTGATGAATATCCTTTAGTGGCTGGGGTGAGGGGCTTGCCTGAAAGAATTAACCCCTTGAAAGCCCCCGCAGGCGCTAGGTTAGCGCTTATGGGTAATGAAGCCATAGCCCGCGGAGCGGTTGAGTCAGGTATTTACGTAGTTACGGGGTATCCAGGCACCCCGTCTAGCGAAGTCATCATGACGCTCCAGAGATTTGGTAAGGACTTAGACATGTATGTTGAGTGGGCGGTCAACGAGAAGGTAGCGTTTGAATTGGCACTAGGTGCCTCGATAGGTGGTGCAAGGTCCTTAGTCACCATGAAGGCACCGGGCGTTAACATAGCCTCCGACCCAATACTCTCCGCGGCATACTGCGGTGTTGATGGAGCCTTAGTAATGCTTGCCGCGGATGATCCGGGCCCCATAACAACGCAAACAGAGCAGGACGACCGATGGTTCTCAAAACTCGCTAAACTACCAACGATAACGCCCTCAAACCCGCAGGAAGCTAAAGACTACGTTAAGGTAGCGGTGATGCTGAGCGAGAAGCTCCAGCTACCAGTAATTCTCAGGACAACGACGCGAGTTAACCACACAGTGGGCGATGTAGTGTTAGGCGCCACAGAGCCGCCTAGGAAGTTCAAGGGATTCAAGAGGGACCCACCGCGATTCGTGCGGGCTGGCATGAGATGGAACTTGGAGCGCCACAAGTGGCTAAACAAGCAGTTAGAGAAGGTTGAAGGCATCCTTAACGAGCTGGGGATAAGCATTAACGAGGTACATGGTGACGGAGACGTCTGCGTGGTCACGGAGGGAGTCACGTACAACTACGTTACCGAAGCCCTAAACCTCCTGGGCGTGAAGGAGGGCGTGCGCGTCCTCAAGGTAGGGCAACTCTATCCACCACCTAGGGAATTCTTAAAGAAAGGTTTACGCGGATGCAGGAAAGCAGTGGTGGTTGAGGAACTCGACCCATACCTGGAGGAAGCCGTGAAGACGCTGCTCTATGATGAAGGTATTAACATTGATATTCACGGTAAGCACGACTCACTACTGCCTATGGAGGGAGAATTAAACGTACTCATGGTAGCTAAAGCGTTAACGCGCGTGATCGGTGTCCCACTCCCTAAGACCCTGCAGGTCAGCCGTGAAACCCCAGCACTACCTCCAAGACCTCCACCGCTGTGTCCTGGGTGCCCTCACCGCGCGTCCTATATCGCCATACTTAAAGGCATGAGTAAGGCGGGCTTCAGGAGGGACGAGGTACCAATATTCGGAGACATAGGATGTTACGCTTTAAGCGTTGAGCCACCGTTAAACGCCATATGGACCGAGCATAGCATGGGTGCAAGCATAAGCATGGCGGCCGGCATGAAGTTAGGCGGGAATGACAAACCAGTGATCGCCACGATAGGCGACTCAACGTTCTTCCACTCAGGAATACCTGCCTTACTGGAGGCTGTGCATAAGAGGATTAACATGCTCGTCATAATACTCGATAACACCGTGGTTGCGATGACGGGACATCAATCAACGCCATCATGGAGTGTGACCGAGACAGGCAGGAAAGCTAAGCCTGTCCTACTGGAGGACGTTGTCAAGGCGTTAGGCGTGGATAACTTAGCGATAATCGACCCATTCGACGTTGACGACATGGCTAACGTAGTAGCCCAGTACCTGAGGAAACCGGGCGTGAACGTCATAATAGCGCGCGCACCATGCGCCTTAATGAAGGTTAGGGCAGAGGGTGTTAAGGCAGTCTATAGGGTTGATCCCGAGGCATGCATAGGGTGCATGGCATGCATTAGGGGGACCGGGTGCCCTGCAATGTACGTTGATGAGAGCGGTAAGGCAGCCATCATTGAGGAGGACTGCACGGGTTGCGGGCTCTGCGCTTACTTCTGCCCGCGAGACGCGATAAAGGAGGTGAGGCACGAATGAGCAGGGGAATTAAGGAAGTATTCAATATCCTCATAGCTTCAGTTGGGGGGCAAGGCGGACTAACGCTATCTAGGACGATAGCTATAGCCGCGGTCAGTGAAGGCTTCTCCGTGAGGACCGGGGAGACCTTAGGGATGTCCCAAAGATTTGGTTCCGTCACTAGCTTCGTGCGCATGGGTCCACAGAACGCCGTCATGTCCCCCACGTTCTCTGAGGGGATGGCGCACGTCATGGTGGGTCTTGAACTCACTGAGAGTGTCCGTAACTTACGCTATTTGAGTGAAGGTGGCAAGATCCTAGCAGCCGACACTGTGAAGCCACCCATCACAGCAAGCGTAGGCACGGCAAGAATGCCGAGCAAGGATGAATTAGTGGGTGCTTTAACCAGCGTTGACCCCGAAGCAGTGATAGTGCCTGCCAGGAAGATAGCCTACGATGTCGGCAACCCGAGAGCGGTGAATATGGTTATGCTCGGCGTGTTCAACAGGATATTCGGAATCCTCAGCGATGACGCAGTGATTAATGCTATACTAACGCTCCTGCCTGGGAGAAGAGGAGAGACCTCGGTGGCGGCGTATAAGGCGGGGATTAAGTGGGCTGAGGAAAATAAGGTGGTGCAAGGCTAGCGCAGTGACTGCTAAAGCATACTACCCAGGTAGTAAGTACGTCCCCTTAAGCGTGTCAGGTACTGTATGCTACCTCTCATGCAAAGGATGTAATGCCGCGTACCTAAAGGGAATGATAGACGTCAGCGACCCAGAAAAGTTGAGGCTAGTGCTCAGCGAGCTGTACAGGCAAGGCGTCAGGGGATACCTCCTAAGCGGCGGGTACAGCAAGGACGGGTACCTCCTGATAAGGAACGAACACCTTAAGGTTGTCAAGAACTTCTTAAGAGATCACGAAGCAGTTTTCTCCACGCACCTAGGCCTAGCTCCTCGCGACCTACTCCATAGCGTTTGGTCTGCTGGCGTAGACGTTATTGATTTTGAGGTGCCTCCCAGTAATGACTACCTGAAACATGTTAAGGGGTTAGGACACCATAGCGTCAACGACTACCTTGAGTTTGCTGCGTATATCCGCGATACCTACGGTAAGGACTTCATAGCTCCACACCTCATACTGGACTCAACATATGCAACGCCTGAGGAAGAACAAAGGATGATTAAGGCGATAGCGGAGCTAGACCCTTACGTGTTCGTGGCGTTGGTTGAGATTAGGAGAACGAACAATGATGAGGGAAGAGTTAAGGACGCATTGAGGCTAGCACGTATGAGTTTCAGGGAAGTCGCGTTAGGGTGTATGCGGTCACCGAGGTTCAAAGCCCTAGACGAGGTATGGTTACGTGAGTGTTTAGTGGATCGAATAGCCGTACCTAAGCCAGCACTAGTCAGGGAGTACGATTTGCAGGTGATTAAAGCCTGCTGCTCACTAAAACCTAAGTACGAACACCTGTTTGCTTAAATTACCTCTTCCCACAGAGCTCCTTAAGCAACGTGCTTAACTCCGAGAGATCATTGATCACTATTAGCCCGTCAAGGTCTGGCGGATCATCACTTCCCTTAAGGAACACTGGGTAACCAACATAGCGGAAGGCGCTCACGTCCCATACGCTGTCCCCAACGTACATGAATTCACTGAGCGGGACACCCGTAACCTTAGATATCCTTCTTAACACGTCTCCCTTGCGGAGGGGATTAACTACCTCCTCTCCGCCCGGCACTAGGCAACCGTTCCTATCAAACGTCAACCTATTCGCGAACGCCATATCAATACCTAACTCCCTCGCAACATACTCCGCGAGCACGTGCACGCCCCCGCTAACCACAGCAGTCACGATCCCGTAACTCCTAGCTAGTTCCGCAACCCTCCTCGCTGAGTTCCTTATTGTGACCCTACCTAGGAGGGCATTGAGGATTTCATCCCTAGTGATGCACCGTCCAGCAACGCGAACCATGGCTTCCGTGTCGCGCCTCATCCACTCTGAGTACGTTATCTCCCCGCGCTCAAATCGACGTGCGTCACCAGCTTCATCCACCACCGCTTTCGAACCGAAGTACTCGTGAAGCACGCTCCAAGAGGATTTCTCTACAATGAGTACGCCATCCATGTCGAAGGCCAAGACACCTACTCTACCGCAGCCCCTTCCCCGCAAACCCTGCTTACCTCCTCAGCAAGCTTTACGGCTAAGCTATCTAAAGTTTCCCTCGAAACACCGTACAGTCCCGAAGCCCTCGCCATATCCTTAAGGAACTCTCTCCACTCAACACTCGCTGCCCTAGCGCCTGCTAAGCTACGTAGCATTTCCTCTAAAGCCTCAGGATTCGCAGCAAAGAAGTCGCCGAGCGCCTCAGCAGACTCGATAACGCATTTCTCATTAAGCACTAATCTAATCATTATGACTTTCTCGCCCTTCCTCTTAGCTGACGCCTCAATAACCCCCACAGCACTCACCTCACGGCCTAAGAGCTGTCCACTCCCGCGACCTATACTTCCACTCTAAACTCTTCGCAAGCTCTAACTCGGCAGGAGAGTACTTACCTCGCACGAACTCAACGTTAAGCGCCTCCGAGAATCCCTCGATTAGGGCTTCGATAGCCTCTTCCTTACTGACGCACCTGCCAACACATTCAGAAATCGTTATTACTCGCTTCCTTATAGCTGACGCGCCTCCATACTTAACCCCCGGAACGCGTAGGGAATTAGCTAATGTGTCGACGTCTGTGGCATACATGAATGTCCCATGCTGAAGAAGAGCCCCGAGCCTACGGGCCTGTGCGCTCCCCGAAAGCTTACGACCATGCGCGACAACATCATTCAACGGGGCGAAACTTGCCTCGCAACCCAAACGCCTAGCTGCACGCACGACACCCTCACAAATAAGCCTGAAGGACTCCATATAATCCCTCGGAACAGAATCGGCGCTAAGGACAACAGCGTACGTCACCTCACCCAATGAGTCGTGATACACGGAACCACCACCACTGACACGCCTCACGACAGGTATGCCGCGCTCCCTAACGTACTCTAGGTTGACGGACTGGCTTAGGGACTGAAAGTAGCCTATGGTTACTGTGGATGGTCTCATGACGTATAGCCTTAGCGTGTCCTCCACAGCGTTAATGCCGCGTAGCAGGAGCATTGCCTCATCCATAGCCATGTTGAAGAAGGGGGTTCCCTCATCTATTATTAACCTCATAGTGCCTCGAGGCACCTCATCCACCCGCACAAGTTAATTGCATGTCTAGTAAATAACTACCTAGGGCTAGGAAGTGAGGATTAGAGCGTCCCTCGGAACGCTAGTGGTTGCTGGACTTGAAAACGCTAAGGTTGATGCGCTACCAACTATAGGTTACGTCATGCTGGACAGTAACCATGGGTGTAACGGCACGTGCGCCTTCTGCCCTCAATCTAGGGATGCTAGCTCATCTAAGGAGCTTCTCTCACGCATTACATGGCCTGAAAGGGACTTAGAGACCCTAGTCGCGTCCCTCGCTAAAGCAGGGATAAAGCGGGTCTGCGTGCAGACCGTAATCAAGGAGAACTTCATGAGGGAAACCAAAGAGGTTGTTAAGACCCTCCATGAATATGGCCTTAACGTATCGGTATCGATAACTCCTGTCCCTTTAAGATACCTTGAGGAGCTACGGGATTTAGGTACCGACTATCTAGGCGTGGGACTAGATGCTGCTTCCCCGAGGATAGCGCGTGCCGTCAGTAAGCCTTACCCCTGGAACCGTTACTGGGAATTCATAAAGGATGGTATCACAGTGTTTGGGGAGGGTCATGTGATTACACACATTATAGTCGGGCTGGGCGAGACACCGGAGGAATTACTTGAGACCATAGAGAAAGCAAGGGATCTCGGATCAGAGGTATCCCTCTTTGCCTTCACGCCCGTAAGAGGCACACCAATGTACGGTACCCATAGCCCCCCAAGCATAAGGTACTACAGGTTCGCGCAACTAGCGACGCACCTCATTATGAAAGGTGAAGATTGGAGATCCTTCACGATCTTTAAGAACGGTTTACCCTACATAAGGCCTGAATACTTAGATCTAGAGAGAGTGGATGAGATCGTAAGGTGCGTCATGGTGCGTGGTTGTCCAGGTTGCAATAGGCCCTTCTACAATGAATCCCCGAGGACACAGATGTTTAACTATCCCTTCAGTGATGTCGCCTTAAGAAACATAGATACAATATTGAAGGAGATAGAGGCGGTCATCCTTCAACACTAAGACTCATTCTGGACAGGCCACAGAATAGTGGCTACAGATACCCTTAATCAGTTCGTTCACAAATACCTCAACGCTCTTATTCGCGTTAGCGTCACTAAGCGACTTGAGGACAGCAGTCATAACTTTTTCCGGTTCGTCTCCGCCAAGCCAGAACACGTTGTTGAGAAGTTCAGAGAGGGTATCCATGATCCTAGCTCTGGAGGTATCTGCCTCTAAACGCATGTCAAATTTCTTGGCAAAGCAATGAGAATGAATATACAATACAACGTCAACTGCAACAGCGAAGTTAACTGAGGCTAGAGCATGAGAGAGCTTCACTATGCATTCGTTAGACATCATCCCAACAAGTTTCCTAGCAGTCATCCTGATACCATTGACGTACTTTGCTCTAGTATTTCTAGAGAGTTCCTCAAGAACGTCGATTATCTCGCCTACCCTCACTCCAGGGTTTTTCTTCAATAATTCATTCAAAACTACCTCCTTAAGTTCAGCACTAATTTCGTTGATCCTGCGCCAGTCAGGTATGTTGCCTCGACGGAGTTTTGCCATAATTTCCTCAAGTAAGGATATTGCTTTCGATAACGTCAGCAGACACTCTTTCAGCGATAACAGCACCTCCTTTGAAGAACTCCTTAACTCCAGTAACGTAGTCACATACATGATTCTCCTCAACAGCTCCCTAGTTAGCATTATGGACATTCGATCACCGTTCTTCATCATTATTGTGAATTCGTTACCTTTCTGCTCGATAGAGAGGATGTCGTCAAGCTTCAGTGTAACCATTACCTGTCCTTCAAGGTTTCTTAGAGTGATTCCCTTATCATTCACTTCCACGTCACAAGGTGCTTCTCTGCCTAGGTACTTACACCTACTTCTGGGCATTTTGCACACCTCCCCTAACTCTAATTCCTCCCTCCAGCACCTCAACATCCTTCCTGCTTATAGCGTAAAGCTGGATGAAGTGAATTGAAGCGTCTCTTCTAAAGGGTAAATCTTCTAGACTTAGTGTGCCTCCTTTTTTCGTGAGTAAGTAGTCGATGTACTCCATCACAACAGGTATTAGCCCGGTTCTCCGACGCATTGCCGCTAGCTCCTTCAAATTGTCCACGATCCTCTTCAGCAGTTTAGGTAATGCCGAATCATACGTTGTTATTAGTTGCGTGTAGCTTCCCTCAGTCCCCTCCTTACTTAGGTTCTCAAGGGTTTCACAAAGGTAATTTAGCTTCTCACTCACGTTGCTGAGTGCGTGGAGTATTGATGCCACCTCTGCGGTAGTATTTGTCCCTGAACTCCCAAGCAGTAAGTTCAGGTCAGCCTTAAGGGCTTCGGGTAACCTGGCAATGATTCCTCGGAGTTTCTCCGTAACGTCTTTAATTATGCGTATTGCGGAATGCGTTGACGGTATGACGTCTGGAACCTCTGAGAGTATACTTGAAGCTTCTGACAGGAGTATGCCGAAGTTCGTGCTCTGTAGATCGTTTTTCTTTACATCCTTCTCAAGAGTTAAGAAAACTTCTTTAAGCTTTAAGAGCCTATTGTAGGTTTCCTGTATTGCATGCTTGTTTCTGGCGAGGATTAAGGTATATTCCCTCACTATTCCCTTTAGTGCTGAGATGGGATTACGCCAATTGCTACATTTCATGGGTTCCTCAGGAATAACCTTAATGCCCAGAACTTTTTCTAACTCTGTAAGACTCTGATTTATGGCTTTCTCCAAGTAAGTACATAGTCTTTCCGCAATCCTACGAAGGGCATTTGCCTTAATGAGGACATCCTCTATTCCCTCAACCTTTGTTGCAGTCACGGCCTTAAGCCATAGATCCTCCGGGATCCTCACGTACGGGTCCACGATGGGCTTAAGACTCTGCACCGTAATTGTGAGGGACGTGAATGTATCTACAATTTCCTTCTCAATCTCAGTGACGTTTTTCTCAACTATGTTGAGTTCATTGAGTGCGGATTTTAATGTGCCCGGAGAGGGGTTGCTCGAGGCATGTTCCTTTATCCTCCTTAAATTCATGATTATTTCATTGGTTCGACTACGTAGTTCCTCTATCTTTTCGTTAGTCACGCCTACAGATGCGAGGGCATTCACGGCATCTCTAACATTATCTAGCGCATGAAGAAGGTATTCACTACGTTCCTCAAAGTCCTTCAGAAGTCCCTTAATTTCCCTCCGAAATAGTGTTGTATTTATGAGCAACGCGGCTGCGAACGTTGATATCAATGTCAGTATCACGGACTTCATAACGAGAACCTCATTTAGCCACGGTGCAAGTAAGTAAACGAAAACTACTACTAATGCGTTAAATACTATGCCAGACATTGCGATTGAGAATGAGTTCATGAATATACGAGGAACCTTCTCAGGCCTAGTTGAGGATTTCCAAAAAGTTATTGCAAGGAACCCTCCTATCCCACCTGCAATTGCCAACGCAACGTACGTTACTACAAGGGCAGTTACGTAGGCCACGCTCCCGACATGAAGACCAGGTAACGTTATGTGGGGAAGATTCCCAGTATTATAAACCACTGCTGGAATCCCAATGAACGGCAGTAGAGCGAAGACAAGCGACATGAGGTAACCTATGAGTGACCTCATACTGCAGACAAGTGCCGTAGCTAAACCTAGTAGAGCGATTAGCACCCAACCATTAGCCCCTAGTAATGATATAGCTAAGGCATACAGTAAAATTAACTGCGGTAGGAGATCCCGGTTACTGACCTTTACGAGTATGTCGTAGAAAGCGATGAACACTACACTAAGGACGGAGAACACCAAGAACTCCGAGGCCCACCGCACGGCCGGGTGAATATTTTTAGCTAAGGAGAAGAGCGTTAGGATAACGTAGGCAGCATACGCCATAGCAAAGGGTGTTCCCTTCCTATCACTTCTAACTAGGATAGCATGACTCACGATGAGGATTATGAATGCCCCACAAACAGCTATACTAAAAGGATATCTCACCACACTTAACGCATACCCATAAAGTAGCACCCAAGCAGCGAGCGCTACAGAGACAATAATGGAATCCCTCTCCACGGGCATACCTGATCATCCCCACAGCTTCCTAATTAAGGATTCAATGTAGCCCGCAACTCTGTATAGCTCAACATAACCGGTTATTGTGTCCCCTTCCCGTCCCGATGTCTGAGTTAGTGCTGATCGCAGGAACTCGCGTAGTACCTGCGCGTTTATGTCGAGAGCTGCTATCCTCAACCTACTACCTTCCCTAATTTCTATTCCCTTGTGAACCCAGCCCTCCTTCCTTGCTAATTCCCTTAGTTGATCATCATTGACTATATATGCGGGTCCTTCTATGGTTCCGTACATTCCACTGGACTGATACTCTACTCCCCAAGATGCGAACCTGGAGAAACGAGTAAACCCTGACAGGTCCTTAAATATTTCTGGGACGCTGGTTGAGTAGCATACTGCAGCGGCAGCGTGCACGTTGTTTTCCAACGCCCTATCCGCTGCGTGCATTAGGTTCGCTAGGCACCATCTTAGTTCTTGAGCTCTTTCTAAATTATCGATGGCATGTATCCTAGCTATCATTCTGCCCACATTGGCTATAGCGGCGATGTCGAGTAAGCCCTTGTCGAGTGCGAGTGCCATGAATGTGGCGGTATTAAGCACGTGATCCAGCCTGGGTACATCGAGTAGTACCTTAACCTTAGCCTCAGTATTAATGCGGCGTAACTCATTAAGCGATTCGTACGCGAGTAACGTGTCCTGGGATGATTCGCGAGCAACTATGTTTACTTCTCTAAGATCCTTAGTGATTAGCGACTTGATCTTCGCTAATGTATCGTGGTGTATGTCGCCTTTAATCAAGTCTATCCAGAACGCTGTGTCTGGTATCCCCTTAGTCGAGAAAAAGTAAATGTTCTTGGATTCACGCAATATCCCAGACTCTTCTTCATTGCCGAAAAGAATCACGATGCTCTGTACGTTGCGCGTAATTTCCTCCACGTTAATTGAGTGTTGTTTGGGGAGAATTATCATTGTGTCATAGTCCACCAAATCTATTAAGGAGAATAAGCGGCGAAGCATGTCAATAGCCGTACTCAAGCTATTACCACCCCACCTCTTAAAGAAGTGGAACCCATATCATTAAGAAATAGTAATTCAAAGCCGTTCGTAAGTTTGAATATGAATGCATATACCTTTACAACACTGTGTCGAACAAACACTCGGTTGATGAGGCTCATTACCTTACACATGAAAGATAGCGTTGTTAACGTTATAAATGATAACCTTTCTTAACTAATAGTAAGTGTGTACAGAACCGATTATTGTGTAAGAAATTAAGTAATGATGAGTTAGGGGGTACTGTTTTAAAGATCATTCACTCTATAGGACCCGCGTCCGGATAGCCCTGCCTTAGACCCTTACCAGCATAGGACCTTAGGCCCTCACCGCCCTTTAGCAAGAGTACTGCTAGGTTCCTTGCATGCTTTCTTGCCCTATCTAGAGCTATCCTCAGGAGTTCGGATTCTTCCTCACTTTCGTCCTCATGGATAGTTACGTCTATCACGTGCTTGTTCGTTGTTAGTTGAACTAATTGAAGGGCCATGCTGGCAACTATGTATGAGAACTTATCGGTTAGTGTTTTGCCTACCCAGCCGAGCGTTATGACTCCTTCACACCCCTCCTCCTCAATTAGCTTCTTCGCCGCTACTGGGATGTCCTTTATTCCTGGTACAGTATATCTAACTATTATGGCGTCTGGTAGTTCCTCCTTAAGCACTCTCTCAGCTTCGGCACCCATATCCACGCGTGCGAAGGTCGTGTCAACTATCCCTACCTTCATGAGATCACATCCTCTAGGAACTTACCTCCCTCGTATATTAGGTCACCGTCAGCGTATACCTTCCCTTTCCTCATATCCTTGACCATGTCCCAGTGAATTGCTGAGACATTCTTTCCTCCTGTTTTCGGGTATGATGCTCCGAGCGCTAAGTGTACAGTCCCACCGATCTTCTCATCGAACAATATTTCCTTGGTGTACCTCTTAATGTCGTAGTTCAAGCCGAAGGCGGCCTCACCTAACCTTCTAGCGCCTTCATCAGTCTCTAGCATTCGCTTAAGGAATTCCTCGCCTTTAATCGCGTGGGCCTCGACCACAGCTCCGCGCTTGAAGACTAGCTTAACGCCTTCAACCTCAACACCGCGCCATACGGCAGGGTACGTGAACGTCACATACCCCTCGGTGGAGTCCTCGTGAGGGCCTGTGAATACCTCGCCTCCCGGCATGTTGTTCTTCCCATCATCGTTTATCCAGATCCTCCCATCAACCCTTAACGTTAGGTCCGTGTCTTCTGCAACCATGCGTAGTTCTGAGACCTTATTGAGGAAGCTCGCTATCCTTTCCTGCCATTCTGCCTGCTTGACCCACTCCGCTATGGGGTCCTTCTTATGCAGTTTGAGGGCCTTGAACACGAACTCTTCATATTCTAGGGGCGACATACCTGCTTCCTGCGCAAGCGCGTTGGTGGGGTAAGCGGTGGCAACCCACCTGAGGCTACCTTCAGCGTCCCTCCTCATGAATATCTCAGTTAGTTTCCTGCGGGCCTGCGATCTGATCTTTATCTTAACAGGGTCCACGCTTGCGAGGGGTTTCGTGTGTGTCGGTGATATTATCGAGATGAACACGTCCCCTAGCTCGTAAATGGTTTCCTCAATCTTCGAGTAGTGCCTCAGTAAGTCCTCACCAGCATAGCGGTAAAATATTTCACTCAGGACATCATCCCTCGGGTTAAAGAACGGGTAACCTCCCCTCTCAACAACGGCTCGCCATAACTCCCTAACGAGGGGATACGCCGCAAAGCTGGCGTTTATAAAGACTTCATCCCCCTTCCTAACGCTTGTGCAGTAATCTGTGAGTAACTTGGCGAATTTTCGGTACATTATCACCACCTTTTAAGTAAGTAGGGGTAAGAATTAATTATTTTTCATTACGCTGGGCTGGATTGCTTAGGGAAGGAATTCGTTGCTATATAAAGTACTTAGTTACTTTTACTATTACTGGAATTTTGAAGAAAGTTGTGGTATGAAGTTGGAAAAAGTTCTGAGGGGATTTTCCTTTTAAGCGTGTTATATCCAGCCCCTTAGCTTCATGGCCCTATAGACTCTGTCTACAGCGATTACGAAGGCCGCGTCCCTCATCGTGACTAGCTTGTCTGGGTGCTTGGCCTTAAGCTTCTCCCAGCCGTCCACGGTCTTGTGGAAGTTCCTCTTCATTATCGCAGCTAGCTTCTGCCTTGTCTCCTCCTCGTCCCAGAAGTACCACTGTAGGTTCTCGACCCACTCTAGGTAGGACATCACTACACCGCCAGCATTGGCAAGGATGTCGGGCACGTCCGCTATGAAGTCCTTCCTCTGATACAGTATCTTCTCGGCCTCGGGCGTTACAGGGCCGTTGGCTGGCTCGACGATGAGCCTAGCCTTGACCTTATTCACGTTCTCCTTAGTTATTACGTTCTCGATGGCTGAGGGCATGAGGATGTCACAGTCCACGAATAGCGGGGCGTTGGAGTCGGGTATTTTTTCGCCCTTCGGGTAGTTGATAACCTTCCTAGTCTCGTTCTTTACCTTCATCGCTAGCTCCACGTCAATTCCGTTCGGGTCGTACACAGCGCCTGAGGTGTCGCTAATGGCGACGATCTTAGCTCCCCACTTCGAGGCCCAGTAAGCAGCCCACTGACCAGCGTTGCCGAAGCCGTGGATCGCTATCCTCTTGCCCTCAAACCCGTCCATCCACCTCTCGGCGGCCTCTTTAGCAACGACGACAGCACCGAAGCCTGTGGAGTACATCCTGACGGGGTTGCCCCAGAGCTCCGGCGGCTTAGCTGTGAACACGCCGGGCACGTTGTAGCCCTTAAGCTTGCTGAACTCGTCAACCATCCAGATCATGATCTGCGGGTTAGTGTTCACGTCGGGTGCAGGGATGTCCTTCTCAGGACCGATTATGGGGGCTATGGCCCTAGCGTAGCCTCTGCTGAGCTGCTCTAACTCACGCATGCTCATCTGCTTGGGATTGCACCTGACGGCACCCTTACCGCCGCCGTAGGGTATCCCGGCAAGTGAGTTCTTGAGTGTCATGCCGGTGGCGAGGGCGATGTCGGTTTCGAGGGTGACCTCGGGGTGGAATCTGATGCCACCCTTGTAGGGACCTAGGGCGTTGTTGTGCTGGACCCTGTAGCCCTCGAAGATCACGAGCTTGCCGTTGTCCATCCTTACAGGTATCTTCACGGTGAGGATCCTGTCGGGCTTGCTTAACATTGTATATACTTCTTCAGGCATGCCGCCTAGATCAACTGCTTCTCTGAGAACTTTCAACATCCATTCTAGATAGGATGCCACGATTAAGCACCAAGTATATATCACGCCGAGTAATTTATACTTTGCTCTACTTGTTTTAATCAATACATACTGAAAGCATACATGCTAAAACACATCGTAGTAAGATGGTTTTTAGCAAGCAATGCAATTAAGGTATTAACCAGTTATATCCATCAGGGGTAGTGTGGTGACATGGCTAATACTACTCTAAATAGTATTAATAAGGATAAATGGAAACGCGTGCTATGCTTCCCCCATCCTAGCGAAGAGTGCGTCCGAATTAGGGTTGGGAAATTAGTTAATGCTGGCGTGTTGACCCTGCTAAGCAAGGGAAGAGAAGACATAGGAGGCTTAAGGGTGTTGGGGAAGGGACATGCATCAGTGGTTATTAAGGCGGTGCTTAAGCCCTCCCTAACAGTCGCCATCAAAGTGAGGCGTACCGACTCCAAGAGGGACTCACTCATGCTTGAGTGCGAGGTTATGAAGGCTGCATATCCAGTAGCGCCTAAGGTATATCGTTGTGATGATGACTTCATTATAATGGAGTACGTTGATGGTGCCCCAATTGGTGAGGTTATGGATAAAGTCTTAATGAAGGGTTGTGGCAGTGCTTTACCACTAGTCCTAAAGGTGCTTGGGGCTGTGAGGTACCTAGACCTCGTGGGTGTTGACCATAAGGAACTTTCACTGCTTAGGGAACACGTCTTAGTAACGAGGGGCGGGAGGGTGAAGGTGATTGACTATGAGAGCGCCTCCACCAGTGAGGCACCCTGCAACGTATGCAGGGTGTGCTCATGGTTCATTTACAGGTCAGCCTTCGGTAGGGAGTGCTGTAGGGATCACGAGCGCTTGAAGACGGAGCTAAGGGAGGCTCTGAGGAGGTATAAGGCTCGTGCAACGGACGGTGCGTTCAAGGCAGTGATTAACACGATCGCAAGGTTCTGTTCCGCGGGGTCTCCTAAACTACGAGATTAACGCAACCATTAAGTTGGGGCCCACGCGTCCTTCCCGGAGGGCTTTCTTGAGTGGTTCGATGTCTCTCCCGCTGAGACTGTCACGTAATTTAGACAGTGCCAGTAGGTCGTCCTCTGTGAACGGCCCATCTCTTACTACTAGGAGTCCGCACTCCGTGGATATTATTGCTGAGCCTAACCCGCCCTCGAAAAGCAAGTTAATCAGGCTCTTCAGGTCATGTGGTGAGGGGGTGCATCCTCTGGGATGAGTGTGTGCGCTCAGGGACGCCTTGATATTAGGGATCACTACCCTGTCTCGCTCTCCCTCGAGGAGGGCAGCTGAACCGTTCTGCAGGATCACCAGCATATACTCCACTTCAGTTAACGCGCACTTCAGTGCGTAGGGTGCGAGCGTGGACGTCACCTCCTTAGCAATGAGTTCCCGCACCCTCCTATACAGTTCCCGAAGTCCCTGCCCTCCCCTACCCGGAACGAACTCGTACTCCTTAACTAAGCCGTATTCCACGACCTGATCTAGTTCGAACCCCTCCTCTGGGAATTCCTCGCAGCTGCTGCAGTACAC
>WAOL01000023.1 GCA_015521295.1 Desulfurococcales archaeon | reverse complement strand
CTTATAAGCTTTACTTATGGTAGAATAACATAGTGGGCTCTGGGTGCGTGAGGGCGGTTGAACCGCCGTAGCCCGCCCAGAGCCGTGCCGTAATGAACCCGAGGGTGGAGACCATAAAAGACTCTAAACCACCACTCTCGGGTGAACGGCTCACTCAGCCTTAAACCTCTCATACCATGCTTCATATACCTTAATGAGGTCCTTGTTGATACTTGGCTTTATGCTCTCGAGAGCTGCTTTAAAGTCCTCTAGCGTTACGGGTCTTGGGTCTCCTTCTCCTCCATTCTTCTCAAACAGCTCCGTTATTACCTTGAGATGCGCCGCCATGACAACGTCTCTTACGTCGCTTCCTGAATATCCCTCTAGCATATCAGCTAGTAACTCAAAGTCGACGTCAGGCGCTAATTTTATGTTCTTGGTAAGTAGCCTCAGTAACTGAACCCTAGCTTCTTTATTAGGTGGCGGAACGTATATTCTTCTTTGGAATCTCCTAATGAAGGCCTTGTCAAGTTTCCATGGCTTGTTCGTGGCCGCTATCACGTATATGAACATTTTCTTCGACTTACTCAACAGTCCGTCCATCTCCTGTAGGAATTGATTCCTAACCCTGACTTCCCCACCCACCTCGGTGTTGAAGGTTCCTAAGAGTGAATCTACCTCGTCTATGAATATTATGACTGGCTTCCCCTGAGCTGATATTTCCCTAGCTTTTCTAAATAACTTAGCTACCTTACCTTCAGCCTCACCTAACCACTTCGACATTATGGATGCCGCATCTATCTGTATGAATACACCGTCTATCTCATTTGCTACGGCAGCTGCCAGTAGCGTTTTGCCACAACCGGGTGGTCCAAAGAGCAGTATCCCCCTAGGCCACCCGAGTTGGGGTGGGAAGAGATCAGGTCTCTTCGTTGGAAATATTATTGCTTCCCTTATTGCCTTCTTGGCATGCTCAAGATCAGCTATGTCATCAAACGTAACTTCGGGTTTCTCCTTAAGCACTAACTCGTTAACATCCTCCTCATCATTCTCAGGTGGTTTGGGACCCCCCGCCGGGACTAGGGTCGTGCGTAAGCTTTCAAGATCTTTTATTCTCTTCTTATACTGCCTTATCCAATCTTTATATATGGCGTTTAAACCATTGTCGGGATATAACTGTATTATTTTTGTTAATACCCTTATAGCGTTCTTGTAGTATTTAACGGCCTCGCCGAAGTTCCCCTCTCTATCATGCATTACTGCTTGGATAGCGTAACGGCGGGCCATATCCTCTAAGTAAGGTAGCGCATTGCTGCTCATTGCCCCCACCCTCTAGGCCCGCCGTTTAGAACGTTATTTTGTTCTGCTCCTTTAGCCTGTGGAGGGACGACATTATGTCCTGCTTCCTGACACCTAATTTAGCTGCTAGGTCGCCGATATCAACGAAGCCTCCGTGTGTAAGTATATACTCCAGTACTGCCCTGTCTATCTCGTCAGGTCTTGGTTTCCTGATGCTTATCTTTGGCGCGACACTCACCTTCATTGCATTTTCTTTAATTCGTACTTCCAGCCCCTTACCCTGCCCTGGGGTCATAAGTCCCAACGGGATTTCAGGTAGTTGATTCTTCACGGTTTCCTCTGCTATCCTCTCAATGTCCTCTAGGAGTTTCTTTGCCTCAGGGGTGTACTCTATGGCTGCCTCGGCGTTTATGTCGACGGCGTCCGTGGTTTCAGCTACCACTGTTCTTGCTTTAGAGATTAGGTTCTCTAGACTATACGCCATGCTTGGCATAACTCCTTGCACATAGTCCTTGGCAGCCATAAGCAGATTAACTGCCTCAACCATTGAACCAGGTAAGTTACTTATGTTCTCTATAGTCTCCAGCCTTAGCTTAACCTGCTCTAGTACTTTCTCAGCCACAAAGAGTTTCTTCACTACACGCCGAACCTGTATTGCTTCGTTAGCATATATGAGGGCTCTATCATTCTCCTTCCTTAACATAGATGATATTGCCTGTTTCACTAGGTGGCCATGTCTTTTCTTAAGCCTAGTTATACTCTCCTCCAGATCCGTCTTTACTATCTCAATGCTTGAGATAAGCCCTGCTATCACGTTCCTCTTGCTCCTAGCATCACCCTTACCCTTAGCTCCCCATCTAATAAGGAAGAGCAGCCTCCTCAGCCCGCCCCCCTTCTCACTTACTGTAAAACTCACCTTCCAACCCTCCCCTCACCTGTTGGTTTTTGTTAGTGGTTTGTTTATGCCTCGATTATCTGGACCTGTATTGGTCCTTCATGCTGAACCTCAGGCTCACTGGACTCCTTAACGGGCGTGTGGATCGGTGCAGGTCTGTGTGCGCTGGTTGCTTCTGACTCAAGCTTAGTTATTAGGTCCAGGTGTTTCTCAACGTCTTTCTTCTCTTCTGTGTTCCGGGCTTTCGCGTCCCTCAGGTAGTCTATGGCTGCCTTGTATGCAGATTCACTTACTTCATTGCTCATGTAGAGTACCATTAGGTTTGATATGTCCTTCTCTAGCCTAATTATCTGATCCTCTAGGTCATTAGCTCTTTTCCTGAGTAGCTCCTTTACTTTCCGAACTTCATCCTTAACGCTCTTGAACTGGGCCTCCAACCTCGTCTTTATTTCCTCGTAGGCGTGACCAGGTATACTTCCTTTCCTGTAAAGTTCCTCAACGGCTCGAATCCTCTTTCTTACCCTGTCAAGCTTATTCTCCGTGGTTATTGCCTTAACTTTCCACTCTGCCAGAATTATGACTCCGTCAGGAGTGAGCTTGATCCTGTCAGAGCTTATCCTCTCTAGGCTGAAATCATTTAAGGCAATCTCAATGGATTCAACATTGCCTGATACGTCAGTAAATGCTGTGAGGATCTTACCCATAATTCGGCCATACTCGTCTTTTACGTTTTGACCCATGAACTTTTCAATCTGATCAATAGTGACGACCATACTCCACACCACGTTTAAGGTCTCGGTCTATGTTATGCTTAAAAAGCCTACAACTCAACAAGACGTAATCCCTTACTAGGGCTTGAAGCAACGTAATGAAGCAGAATTAATAACTAAGCCAACACCTAAACAACGGTGAAAGTAAATGGAATACGACATCGTGCACGTGAAAGGGCTGCAGGTACTTGACTCCCGCGGCAACCCCACCGTGGAGGCCCTCGTGATCACAGAAGGGGGAGGTTATGGCAGAGCTATAGCACCGGCCGGTGCTTCTAAAGGTAAGCTCGAGGCTGTGGACCTGAGAGACGGAGGAAAAGCTTATGGAGGAATGGGTGTCTCCAAGGCCGTCGAATCAATCAATAAGTATATAGCGCCAGCAATCCTCGGAATGGACTCCTCCGACTTTAGGGAAGTTGACCGCAAGATAATTGAGGTTGACGGGACACCCAACAAATCGAGACTCGGGGGTAATGCGTGCGTGGCAACTTCATTAGCGGTCATAAAGGCAGCCGCCGATACTGCTGGAATACCGCTTTTCGAATTCCTGGGAGGAAGAAGGGCTAGAACGCTGCCCGTACCTCTAATGAACGTCATTAATGGCGGTGCCCACGCAGGCAATAAGCTAAGCATTCAGGAATTCATGATAGTCCCTGCCGGCGCTGACACGTTTAGTGACGCTATACGCATAGCTGTTGAGGTGTATAAGTCGCTAAAATCATACTTAAAGGAGAGGTACGGCCCCTCTGCAATTAATGTCGGAGATGAGGGTGGGTTCGCACCCCCGTTAGAGCTTACTAGAGACGCGCTGAACGCGCTCTCAGAAGCAATTAGGAGAGCTGGGTACACTCCCGGTAATGAAGTACTGTTAGCCATAGATGCTGCGGCATCACACTTCTACAGAGGGAATCAAACTTACGAAATAGATGGGAAGAAGCTTAGCAGTGCTGAATTAATCGACTACTATGCTGCGTTAGTTGATGAGTATCCGCTAGTGCTTCTAGAAGATCCCTTCGCCGAGGACGATCCCGAACCATTCAAGGAGTTAAGGGCGAAGCTTGCTGGGAAAGTGATTATCATAGGTGATGATATCATAGTGACGCGTAGGGATCTTGCGGAGAAATACTTTGCTGGCGGATACATTGACGGTGCGATAATAAAGGTCAACCAGGTAGGTACGTTCACTGAGGCTGAAGACACCATAAGGTACCTACTGGGTTCCGGAGGTAAGGCCGTGATAAGCCATAGGTCAGGAGAGAGTGAAGACACTACAATAGCACACATAGTAGTCGCGTACGAGACAGGCCTAATAAAGACAGGTGCACCGGCGCGTGGAGAAAGGACAGCCAAGTACAATGAGCTACTCAGGATCGAGGATTACCTAAGCAGTGAAGCTATATTCGCGGGTAAAAAGGTGTTTTTAAGGTAGGACCACAGCTATCCCTATTAATGCGAACCCTAACGCCAGCAATAATAGTGAGAATTCTTTTATCTTCATTGACGAGATCATCTTTATGAGTTTAACGGATCCTGCTATTCCGTATCCTATCGCGACAATCACTATCAGTGCAAAACCTATTACTGCGAGCCACTGAGCCATACCGTTCACATTAGCCGACGTTATTGAGGACCATAAGTTGTAAAGTACCTCTACGCCCATATCACCACCACTCTTAAGGCTTCCAGCCCGCCTTACTTAAAAGACGTAAGGTTTTTACTCCACCATTCCTTACTACAAGCAAGGAATGATGAAGGTTAAAAGCGATGAACAATGATTAGAGGCTGGGTTCTGACCAACTCACCTATTCAGGGTCGTAACGCGGAAACCCTAAAAACTTGGGTCAAGTAAAAGTAGTTGAGGTGAAAGTGTGGCTAAATGCCCCAGCTGCGGGACAGAGGTGCAACCCGAACGGACATGGCAACTTGTCGCACCACTGCCTGACGCCGAAGGGAGGATAACAATCACAGTTATGGGTTCTTTTAGGTGCCCTAAATGTGGTTATTCATGGCGCGGAAAGGTCTCAACGTTAAAGGTAGGGCCGGAGGGGGAAGTTGAGGTAGTTAAAGGTAAAGCAAGGCGTAGACGGCGAAAGAGGAAGGAAAAAAACGAGGAAAGTTCAGGTGGAACAATAATTGAGGTTGACTTATCCGACATTTACGAAGAGGAGCAAATCTAATGAGGCCTAAGAGCTTAGGTCTAATTGCTGAGGTAATCATAGCTGTCCTAATATTTACTTTACTCCTCCTTAACCTCACCGGGAATATCATGTTTGCCGTTGTTGAAGGGAAATCCATGGAACCGTTACTTCAGACTGGTGACTTAGTACTGGTCGTTAAGGTGCCACCTAATGACATTCATGCTGGCGACGTCGTGGTGTATAAACGGCCTGGTGGGGAATTAGTTATACATAGGGTACTGAAGATAGATAAAGTTGGCAACGAATACATGTATTTCATAAAAGGTGACAATAATCCATTGCCTGATGGTGACATCCCATATAGCTGGATACTCGGTAAGGTCGCAGGTATCGATGGGAACGTGTTCAAGGTACCTGTGTTAGGTTACTTAACTTTGGGACTTAAATCCATTCTCGGCAAGTAACTTTATCACGTCCTTACAAAAATCACCTACGGACGAAAGCTTCTTCAACAAAGCGACGTATTCATCGAAGCTCAGGCCGGCTCGCTCGCGCCAAACCCTGTACTTCGTCACTATGTTCTTATATGCCCGCCAATGGAGTTCACAGAGAGAGAATCCTTCCACAACGTACCGCCCGTACCTTCCGCAAGCAGCACATTTAACGTCATGCCCTTCCTCAGCAAGCTTCCTCAGTTCACCTATGTCGTTCGAAGCTATCATCTCCTTAACCTTAAGTAATCTAGGTCTTAGGAATTCCTTAGCATCATTCACTACTTTCTGCCGGCTTGTCTCGCCTTTCCTGACACGCTCTATCTTCTCTTCAAAGTCACGTGTTAAGTTAACTTCCGTTAATTCTTTAAACAGCTTAAGTAACATGAAGGCTGTCTTAATCCCTAGCTCCGTAACTACTATTCCAGCATTGGTCGCTTTCAGGTAGCCCCTCTGGAAGAGTGTTTCTATTATTTCGGCCCTAGTAGCCTCTGTACCTATGCCCACTGATTCCATCCATCTCAGTAGTGATGCCTTCGTGTATAATCTAGGGGGTTTCGAGTACGTTCGGACAACGCTTACGCGTTCCACCTCGATGCAGTCACCTTCCTTTAATTCAGGGACGCTGGATTCCTTCACGTTAACGTACTTGTAGACGCTTAACCATCCCGGCCTAACTATTCTCTGCCCTATTAAGGCGAATGACATATTGCCTAGCGACTCAGCTGAAAACACGTAACGGACCGACGCGACCTCGGCAGCGTCATAGAATGTAGCGAGGTACCTCCTTACGATCATTTCATAGATGTTCCACTCCTTAATTCTTAGTTTCTTCCTGGGTAGATAACCCGTAGGGTATATTGCTGGATGGGCTGGATCCTCTCTCTTCCCTTGTACAGGCCTTAACTTGTCTTTAGCTAGAATTTTCTCACAGAATGTTGACATGCCTTGCAACCTGCTCAGCGACCTTATTATGCGCCTGTTATCTAGTGTTGGAGGGAGTTTCTGGGAATTGGTCCTTGGGTAACTTATTAGGGCTGTCTCTTATACACATCT
>WAOL01000022.1 GCA_015521295.1 Desulfurococcales archaeon | reverse complement strand
GGGGATAATAAAGCCGTAATGAACCCAACCGTGCCAGACATACTTTAACACAGTTTAATAATGAAGACACGGCTCGGGGCGAACGGTCCCGTTAACTGCTCAATGAAATAGGTAACTTTAATAGGAAGACATCGCCATTTCTTGTCCAAAGAAGGCACTCAAATCTACTTAATTCAGCCAGCAGGTTCCGTATCTTTTTGAAGTATTTCTCATTTCCTCCTGCCATGAGCCTCGCTATCATCGACGTAGCGCGCTCTTCTGTGAGCTGCAGGCTAAGTATGTAGCCGCAGTTGTTTAGGGCTGCAGGCTCTAGGGAGTATGGTTCCTGGGTAATCGCAATTACATTTACACCGAACTTTCGACCTTCGCGGAAGAGTTTAGTCAATATGCTTACCCTATTCCTTGTTATGAATCTATGCGCCTCCTCAACGACAACTAAGGTCGGTTGCGGTCTTGACTTTCTGTAATTAAAGAGCATGTGAACTAACGCCTCAAGGTATACGACCTGAAGTGAGAGGCTTTCAACCCTAGAGAGATCTGCCACGATTAAACCCTCACTAAGTTCTACTGGTTCGAGCCACTCAACCTTACTCTCTAGGCCGGAGAGGGTCTTTAGGTAAGGGATTAGTGAGCGAATGACGTCTTTGCTGAAACCTAAGTACTCAGGGGCGCGGGGATCGGATGCTATGTCAAGTAAGTCTGTTACCTTGGGGTTATCGAATAACTTGTATGCGTAGATTATCATGTGTTGTAGAACGGACTTCTGCACGTTCCCTAACCTGAAAGCTGAGGCGATAAGGTCAGCCACCTCCTCGGCTCGCACGGCGGGAGACTTGCCAAACCTAGCCAGTAAATTAATGGGGTTCTCAGCCGGGTTAATCACCTTAGCTGCGGGTAACGATGCGTACTCTCCGTGCACGTCAAGAACGAGGACGTTTATGTTTCTCTTTAAGGCCCCGTCGATTAATCGCTTAGCTGCCTGTGTCTTGCCTGTTCCCGATGAACCCGTGATTATCATGTGGTTGTTTTCCCCCATCTTGAAGGTAAGGCATGGGGCTTTCCTACCCTTACTCTGCTTCCTAATAACTTTGAGAACTTCCCCTAACGCTATACATTCGTTGACGCCTATTTCTGCATCCCGATGCTTAAGTCCCTCAAGTACAACGGGTATGGGCAAAGTCAGAGGTGAGAGCAGGGTTACAAGACCAGTAACAAATAGTGATGTAAGGAAATTCATTTCATACCCTGCTAGTAAGGCTGAAGTCAGTAACGCACCCACTACCCAGGCAACGATCATGGCATAAAGACCAGCACTACTTTGGGGGAGGAGGAGTGGGCAGGCGAAATACTCGCAAACCCCTCTAACGGCTGATGCCACGCCTAATCCTCCAATGAATATTGGTAGAGTTGACCTCACATCCCATACCTTGGTGAGTGATACGTGATGTGTGGTTGGGGTGCGGGTTGAAAGTGATGCCCCACTAACCACGCCCAGTAGATATGCCGTCACTATGATTGCTGCTGATTGAACCACGTACTGACTCGAGGTCAACGGTGGGGCAGTAATGACGGTCAGAATTATGAGCGCCAAGCCCTCAATGACCACTAGTATGAGGTGCCGTGATCTACCAGCAATATACCCACCTAAACCCGCGAGGAGCCACGAAGAGGCCACGCCCACAAATACTAAGTACCCTAACCCCGTACTAGCATAGTATACCAGTATGTTGACAACAGTCAACGCAAGCGCTGAGATTATTAGGCTATGATCTCTCAAGGTGCTTATCCATGGAAGAGCTTGTATTACAGCATTATAAAAGCTATAAAGACTCCATAGATGAGGGTGCAAGCCAAGCGTATGCTCTAGGAAGGTGTGTCCACGGCATGAGTGATGGTTGGAAACACCTGAATAGCCGTGTCGCCGAGGTAGCGAGGAAGGCGGGCATCAAGGAACTCACGGAAGTTCAGGAGCAAGCGATACCTAAGGTACTTAGTGGTAGACACACACTAATAGTGGCGCCAACAGGAAGCGGTAAAACTGAAGCAGCCTTACTCCCCGTTCTATCAAAGATAGTTTCAGCTAACCGATCTGTGAAACCGATAGCGGTGCTTTACATAACGCCGTTAAGGGCACTGAACCGGGACATGTTCCGCCGAATTGAGAGCATCTGTAGGGCCCTCGGGATTAAGGTAGCCATAAGGCACGGCGACACGTCAAGCTATGCTAGGAGGATGATAGCTAGTAACCCACCCCACATCCTGATAACCACGCCCGAAACCCTCTCAATAATGCTCGTAAATGAGGCGATGCGCAAGCACTTAAGGAATGTGAGGTGGGTCATCATTGATGAGTTCCACGAGTTACTTGGGAGCAAGAGAGGTGCCCACCTACTTGCGGATCTTGAACGCCTAAAGGAGCTTGCAGGTGCCTTTCAACGCATAGCCCTATCAGCTAGCATAGGCAATGTTAGGGTAGCCTCCGAGGCTCTTGCACCAGGTAAGGTTGTTGAGGAGGTAGTTGTTTACGGTGCAAGGCGGGCCGAGATTAGGGTGGAGGTCTCTGGTCCAGGGAGGTATGCAGATATCGTCAGGAGGATAGTTGATAAGATACGTAAGCATGGACGTGTCCTAATATTTACTAACACTAGGGACGAGGCTGAAATGCTGGGCAATAAACTCATAACTTACGTTGAGCGTCACGGGCTAGGCTTAAAGATACGTGTGCATCATGGCTCCCTCTCCAAGAAGGAAAGGAAGGAGGTTGAGAAGGGATTACGTGAGGGAAGGATTAACGCGGTGGTTTGTACGTCTAGTTTAGAGTTGGGCATAGATATAGGGCATATTGACGCTGTAATACAGGTTGGGTCACCTAAGCAGGTAACTAAGTTCCTGCAAAGAATAGGGAGGTCAAGGCACTATGTTAGCGGAGTCGCGCGCGGGTACTTAATAGCGCGGGACGTACTCCATGAGGCGCTTGAGGCCCTAATCATAGGGAGAAGATCAATCAAAGGCGAGGTTGAGCCAGTAAATACGTATAGGAACCCACTAGATGTGTTAGCTCATGTCCTTGTTGGGATGGCCTTAGAGGGGGGTTACACCCCTAAGAAGGTATGTGATGTACTGAGGAGATCCTATCCGTTCATGGAACTGGATGAGGATGATGTAGTATCTTTAACGAACTTCCTCAGTAGGTTAAGGTACGTGAGGTTCGAGGGAGGCTCTTTCAGAGCAACTAAGCGTGGGAAGCTCTACTACTTAAGGACAACAATGATAGTTGATGCGCCCAGATACGATGTTGTGGACTTAACGTCCATGAAGAAAATCGGTTACTTTGATGAGGACTTCATAGTCATGCTAATGGATGAAAGAAAATACGATAGAGACAGTAAATTCGTCATACTTGCCGGCAGAGCGTGGAGAATCGTCGGGGTTGATGACGATGAAAAGAAAGTGTACGTTGAGCCACCAGTGTCGATAAGTGAGGCTGAGGTACCCTTCTGGCGCGGGGAGAGCATACCGGTACATTATCGGGTCGCTAGGGAGGTGTGCGCGAATAGGCGGTTACTTGCTATGGGGTACGTTATGCAGGATATAGCGAGGATAGCGGGAAAGGACGTTATTGAGGGACTAAAAAGAATACTAACCCAGCATATATCCTCAGGAGCGCCATTACCGAGCGAGCGAAACATCGTAGTGGAGATAATAGGTAATGAGGGTTTAATAGTAATCCATACATGCTTAGGCACACGGGGTAATAGGGCTCTAGCGATACTACTGTCCTATGTATTGAGTAAGTACTTAGGCCGTAGGGTGGGGTTCACGGTCACTCCCTACGGTATAATACTACTTACCGGGAACATATCGCACCTCTCAGGTAAGGGTGAGTATACCATTGTAAGGAACATAATCAACGAAACGCTGAAGAGTCCCAGGATACTTGAGGAACTTAATGCCGCAGTAAGCAATACATCCATGTACCTGGTGGTTGTTTCCAGGGTCCTCCGACGTATGGGCGTTATACCTGCCGACGCTAGCTCGGAAGTTGTTAAGGCCCTAGTTAAGCGGTATAGTAGGGACGAGGTCGTATCGAGGGAAGCCTTCAACGAGATATACGTTAGGTTCTTGGACAAGGATTCTGTCATATCCCTATCGCGGAAGCTTCGCGACGGGTCAGTGAAGCTAACTTACGTGTCCCTAATGAAGCCCTCAACTATCGCGAGCGATTTACTGAGATACGCTGGTCAGGTAGTGGCTGGTGTTGTACGTTCCAGCGTGTTACCGAGTAGCACGCTAGTGGAATTAGTTAAGAGGAGAATTCAGGCTAAGGAGGCGTACATGATATGCATGATGTGTACACATACGTGGGTAGTTAAGGTAAGGGAACTTCCCGAACGGATTACTTGCCCTAAATGCGGTTGTGGCTTAGTAGCACCGTACTTTGGGAAGGACAGAGAACGCGTATTAGGCATAGCCAAGAGGGGATTGAGTGGAGGCCGTAACTATAAATTCGTATTAAGTGGTGAAGAGAGGAAGATTTTCGAAGAATTACTTGATTCTGCGAACCTCGTGCTAACATATGGTAAGAAGGCGGTTGAGGCGCTTGCCATGTACGGCGTAGGTCCAAGCACAGCGAAAAGAGTTCTTGGTAAGGAAGGTTCAGATTTCTACATGGGCTTATATGACCTTGAAAGGAACTTCATAAGAACTAGGAGATTCTGGAAATCCTAATAAGGAGGTAAAGGTTTACAGGGCACTAAGCGCGTTGAGCAACCGGAAAAGAGATATATCTTCAGGTTCAGACTTAGCCTAGTGAGAGTAAAGAGGTGGATTTAGGTGCCTTGGTCCGTCCTACAAACACTGAGAACGAATCCAGACTTAATGAGGGAGAACCTCAGAAAAAGATTCATGGATCCCGGCTTAGTGGACGAGTTCCTGAGAGTTGATGCTGAGTGGCGTAGGTTGCAGACGGAGCTGAATAAGCTCAGACATGAGCATAACGTGATAAGCTCACGTATAGCGAAGGCTAAGCCTGAGGAGAGGGGTGAATTAATAGCGAAGGCTAAGGAACTGCTGAAGGAAATAGGGGAGTATGAGGCGAGGCTGAAGGAGGCTGAAGCTCGAAGAAAGCAGATACTTGATCAGATGCCCAGCTTACTTCACGAGTCAGTGCCTATAGGGCCTGACGACTCGTACAACGCGGTCGTGAGGGTATGGGGTAAGGCCTTAGTACAGCGTAAGCACCTCGAGGACTTCCTCGCTGAGACTGAGGGTAAGGGCGTTAAGATGGAGTACGAGGTTACTGATAAGGAGATCGTAGGACACGCGGATATGCTCGAGAACGTGTTGAAGCTAGGTGACACGTTAAAGGCTGGCGAAGTAGCGGGTTCCAGGTTCTACTATCTCTTCGATGACCTAGTATGGCTAGACATGGCGCTCCTCTCATACGCCATAGACTACCTAACGAGTAAGGGATTCAGGCTAGTTCTCCCGCCATACTTCCTCAAAGGTAAGTACATGCGGGCAGTCGAGGAGTTTGAGGCATTCAAGGACGCCCTCTACAAAATAGATGGCGAGGACCTATATCTAATAGCGACGGCCGAACACCCGCTGGCAGCGCTTCACGCAGGTGAGGTAATACCGGAGGAAGACCTCCCGCTACTGTACGTGGGCGTTAGTCCATGCTTCCGCAAGGAGGCCGGAGCAGCTAACAGGGACATTAAAGGAATATTCAGAGTTCACCAGTTCCATAAGGTCGAGCAATTCGCGTACACCCTGCCAGAGCAGAGCTGGGAAGTATTCGACCTCCTAATAGGTAATGCCGAGGAACTCTACAAGGGCCTCGGAATACCGTTCAGGGTAGTTAACATCGCCTCGGGCGAGCTAAATCTCCGTGCGGCCATGAAGTACGACTTAGAGGCGTGGTACCCAGCACAGGGTAAGTTCAGGGAACTCGTGAGTTGTAGCAATGTCCTAGACTGGCAGGCATACAAGCTTAATGTAAAGTACCTTAGGAGGAAGGGAATGGTTAGGGACTTCGTGCACATGCTGAATTCAACAGCGATAGCAAGCACTAGAACAATAACTGCCATCTTAGAGAATTACCAGAGGGAGGACGGGGTTGTAGAAATACCGAAGGTTCTGAGGAAATACCTAGAACCTTTCAGTAAAGCACCTAAAGAATACATCTACCCTAGGAAGAAGACTTAAGGAAGTAGGCCGAAAAACCTTCTCTTACGACGCTTCTCACTACTATCCTTATGAATTCCCTCATCAATACCCATGGACTTTTTAATGAATGCGCGTTCACTTCTTCTCGCATCCTCACGTGTCAGTGACTTAGCCTTGTGGTAAAGGAAGTCCACCTCTTCATCAGTCGCGTAGTCTAGGGGGACCCCCTGCATGTTACTGGATTCCCACCTTTCGTAAAGGCTATCGAGTAGCGCGCTGACGTCGGGGTCAGAGTAGAATGCGGCCTTGCGCCAGTAATCGTCGCTCTCATCAATTAGTTCAACTATTTCCCGAACCTTCTCCTCCGTTGACCTGCCCATACACCCTCGACCACACTTTATTAGGTTAGCAAACCTATATCTCTTGATGATGTCTTGAGTGGCGTTGACAGAAAAGTACTAGCGTTCCTGAAGAGCAATCCGGGCGCCACACCTAGGGAGGTGGCAGACGCCTTAGGTCTGCCCTACAATGTTGTTCGTCATGCGTTACTCAGGCTTAGGGAAGCCGGCTACGTGATACGCTCGTCGAGGGGTGGGTACTTAGTTAGAGTGGGTTTCCCAGCGTTGGACGATGTTGAGGTAACTCAAGGCGGGGGTAGCGACTCGCGATCCAGTGCTTCGGTAGCTGAACTTGTTGGCGTTATTGAGGAACTAAAATCAGTGGTGATGGAACTTAAAGCCAGGGTTGATCGGTTAGAGCAGGAGATAAACTTACTAAAGAAGGGTATACCAACACATAAGGCAAGACAGAGGAAAGACAAGAAGGTCACTGATCCGTTATTAAGTATCTTGTCTAGCAAGGGTCTGGTCACGCTAAGTGAGGCTAGGAAACTTGCAAGTAAACCCATTGAAGTATACGTCAATGAGGGTGTAGCGATACCCGTTGGGGATTACTTAGTTAATCCAGAGTTCCTTAATAGGTTCAAGAAAAAGTTCCCGTTAAGCGTTGGTGAAATTGAGAAGATGAGTCCCGAGGAGAGGGGTTTGCTCGACTCCCTAATTAAGGAGGGGCTAGTGTACCTTCACGCAGGCAGAGAATACCGGATTATAGGTTAGTGTTAAGTCATTCACGTTCAAGTCCGTGGAGTAGGTCGGTTACGAATTTAACGATCCTGGACTCCATCTCCTCCAGAAGTTTCAGACCCTTATCCTTGGTTGCTAAGAACGGTGAGCCGAAGGCGCCGAGACCAACAACTTTCGAGGATTCCTTTGAGTACACGTACACTTTGGGCCGGGTCGTTAGATCCAGCGAGTGCCACTCCTCACTATACATCCTAAACTCACTTGGTTGAGAAGCGCTTCTCGGAGGCTCGCCAACAGGCAAGTTAAGGGCTAACGCAATACTTGTCTCAACCTCGTCGGCATGGAAGAACGGTGTCTGGAACAACTCCTTGATTAAGTCGCCAACAATCTCCCATACAGTGACTACAGCTACGGTTAAGCCCTCAAACTCCTCAGCAGAGTCCCTAGCAACCACCCTAAGCAGATCTGCGTTACCGGCGTGACCGTTCACTATTACCACGAGCCTAACGCCCGACTTCCATAGTGAGTGTAGGACGTCTCTCACTACACTATACAGTGTTTCGGTCGAGAGCGTTATTGTGCCAGGGTACGCTCCCCACATGCTACTCATGCCGAAGGGTAGTGGAGGGAGCTTCAACGCCAGGATACTCCTCGCCTGTAACTTCCGGCACGCCCTACTGCTGACCTCGTCTGCTATGATGTAGTCAAGGCCTAGGGGGAGGTGGGGACCATGCTGTTCTACGCTACCTATTGGGAAGAAAATGACGTGCGTTTTAATTCTCCTAAGATCCTCAGCGAGCTCCACCCACTTAAGAAGGTTCCAGTGAACCTTACCCGTATGTTCCCTAGTGAGGGTCATAGCAGCATCGGCACCTTCAGTAAGCTGTCTTGGAATTCCTTAGGTATATTGTATCCGTACTTAACCTCCAGGAAGTTCTTCCGGAATTCTATGACTTTCTTCTTGATTTCTACCGGGTCCTTGCCCTCTATTAGCACTTCTCTGAAGAACTTAGCTAGTTCCTTGAAGTCGCTTTCCTTCATGCCGAACCTAGTCATCTCTTGCACACCTATTCTTAAGCCGCTGGGGTTCTTAACGGCTTCAGGCGGATCCCATGGGAGTAAATTCTTGTTCAGTATGATGTTTGCATCCTCCAGTAGCTTAGCTGCCTTAGCCCCACCACCTAATTCCCTCACGTCAACTACGAAGGTGTGGGACTGAGTGAAACCTAAGTGTTCTGTCGGTATCTTAAAGCCCTCCTCCGCCAGTGCCTCCGCGAATGCCCTAGCATTCCTCACTATCTGGTCAGCATATGCCTCACCGAACTCCATCATCTCAATGGCAGTTACAGCCATCGCAGGCAATCTATGAAGGTGGTGGTTACTGACGAACCACGGGAACACGGTCTTAGCTACTGCCTTATATAGTGCTCTATCATTCGTGAATATCAGCCCACCCTGCGGGCCCGGAAATGTCTTGTGTGTTGACGATGTGGCGACATCGGCGCCCTCATGTACGGGATTAGGCCATCTCTTACCAGTTATTAGCCCTAGGACGTGGGCAACGTCATGGACTACCTTAGCACCAACGGCGTGTGCGGCCTCGGCTATCTCCTTAGTTGGGTGAGGGAACATGTAGACGCTAGCACCTAGGGTAACGAACTTAGGTTTTACCTCCTCAATCATTTTAGCGGCCTTATCAACGTCTATATTCCAGCGCTCCATGTCAAAGGGTAACTCTACCTGCTCGATACCTAACGCACCTAACGTACCGAAACGCGTGTGTGAAACGTGCGCACCGGCCTGAACAGGCGCTATTAGTGCTTTATCACCTGGATTAGCGAGGTTCCTGAACACGACCGCGTTGGCTATTGTTCCGCTTATGGGTCTAGGCTCGACATACTCCACCTGAAGCAAGTTAGACATGAGCTCCATCACTAGCAATTCTATCTGGTCAGTATAGATGTTACCTTGGTAGTACCTCTTTCCAGGCTTACCCTCCGCATACCGATGCATCATGTCAGTAAAGTACGCGGCCTCGGCCAAGGGAGACATGACATTCTCGGACGCTATCAAATTAATACACTCAAATCTTCTCCATCGGTTGTGATTACGTGTGATTTCGATGACTTTATTCAGCAACGTGTGTGCGGACATTATGTCCTCCCTCTAGTTTAGGTAAGTAGTGATTAATATGCTATTGAGAACAAGAGGAATTATGTCGAGGCTACTACATCATAGAGCAACATGCCATGCTCTCTCGTGTATATATACACACGGTAGGTTTCACCAGGTTTTAGTGCTTGTGGGTTACCGCTTATCTTCCAACCTCCTATGGTTACGGATCCTGTGAAGCCTCCGGGTATGCTAATCGTTGTGGTATTGATATAGTAACCATTACCCGCCTTTATAGTTATACGTATTATAACATCAGAGTCCTTCCCCTTATTAGTGATGTGCAGTACTAGGATTGGCTTACTTGTGGAATTTTGGGTGACGTGTAAGGTTGGTGTTAGTGAAAAGGATTCTTCTGTTGTCTGCCAGACCCCTACAACCCACATAATGACTAAGGGCACAAGTATTGCCGTAAGGATCAGTATTAAGATCTCAATGGCCAGAGATGATATAGCGGGACTTCTGCTCATCACTGCACACACCTTGGCGTTGCTACCCCGATAAAGTAAATCTCAACCGCAATTATTTACGTTATTTAATTTTCAAGTTATGATTTTAACTCTCCTAAAAAATGAAACAAGTCATTGCTTAGCATCATTACCCAGCGAGTTTAAAAGAGTTCCTCTTTAGGTAATCTTTCAGCGATCTTGGCCTTTACCTTGAGGATAGCTATTATCGCCACCGCAGCTATACACACTACTATAATTACTATTGCGTACCGCATTATTACAGTGAGTAATTGCGGCTGAAGCGTTACTGTGAGCTCGGTATCTTTATTCAATATAAGGTTCCGCTGGGCAGGGTAAAATCCCTTAGCTAAGATATCAATCCTGTAACCCCCATAAAATAGTGATCCTTGAACAGTTCCTGAAGCATCAGTCAGTAGTGTTGAGATATAAGTGCCCTTGTCTATGCTGAAGAACCTCACCTCAGCATTCTTTATGGGTGCCCCCACATCGTCGACAACAATGATTTTTATCTTGAAGAACTTCCTGCTTAACTTAAAGGTAACTTCAGTATTATTGAACACTTTGACAGTCTGTGGGCGAGGAGTGCTATAAACGTTTGCGTACTTAGGCTCCGGAGTTACTGACACAACGTAAACGCCGTAGGGTAGGGTGATGTTAGTTAGGCTCCTCACACCTGATGCGACCTTACTCCCGTTAACGTAAATATCGAATAGCCCCGCTAGGACACCGGTTGTTACATCTTTAATGGATATATTGAGGGTATATCTTACTCTTTCAAGAACTAATGTTACGGTGCTCGGCTTATTTAGTGTAACGCTCGCGGTGGTGGGTAAGTATATATTGCTATACCCTTTCAAAGGCGAGACATGAATAATGTAATTACCATATGGCAGTATGAACGACGCCTTAGTTCCGCCGAAACCAATGATCTTTGACACGCCTTTAGTCACCTCAACAACCACTGGCGCAAGCAACCTCTTCGAATACTTATCCATTACCACAACGTTGAGGGCATATTTCTTCCTGACTAACGTAATGTTAGCGGTGGTGTTCCCTGTTACGTACGTATGTATGGTTGATTCTTCATAAACATTCTCATAGCCGCTTGCTGGTCTAATGGTTATGGTGTGGTTCCCGTAGACCACGGGAAGCGTTAACGTGCTTTCCCTCACGTTCTTTAATACAATTTTGTTGTCGATTTGGACATCATAAGGGGCTATTATTTTAGTACCGCTTACGGAGTCCCTGATGTTCAGTTTTAGAGAATATAGTTTATAGGTAAGGTTCACCGTGATGTGTACGTCCCTATACCCTGTCGGTGTGATGTTCAACACAGCTTTATTCACATATGGTTCAGTGTAGTTTACAACCAACGTGTAATTTTCGTTAGGTAGTATGTTTGGAAATACAGCGGTATTACTCTTCTTTAAGACTTTCTCTATAATCCCTCCGGGATATATCAAGGAAATCTTAGTTCCATTCACAGGCAAGCCTTCAGGAAGATTCACTTTTACGTAGAGTTTCGGCACCTTTATTGATTCTAGGTTAGTGGGTTTCCCTCCTTTAATCAAAGAGGCAATGTTTCGCAAAATAATTAGGTGATTGCTATATGCTACGACACCGTAATTTAAGTTCCCGCCGATGTCGCCGTCTATGGATCCTTCTGCGTAATTTACCCAAGTTCCGTATCTGAGGATAGGTACTTGGTACGGGTATGTGCGGACCACCTGAAGTCCTGCGGTTGTGTGGGCTATGTAGTAGTAGCCTTCGATGGACGGGACTATTTCTACTTTATTTAACGTGCCTCCAAGTGTTAGTTCGTAGAGGAACTTGTATGAATTACCAGACGCTATGTAATATTTTGCCTTGCCTTCCTTGTATGCCGTTATAATTATTTTCTCGTCAGGGTACGTGAAAGCACCTAAAGAATATAGCCTAACGCCAACGTAGTCAGAGACTTCACTTAGCTGTTTAAATGATGAGGTGTAAACCTTAATGTAGGCTTCTCCCGTGGATGGGTCATAATAGTATAGGACAAAGTTAGATGAACTGGCGCCTTTAAGTAAGGAGAGTCCTGTCGATGCTGGATTTATTCGGGTGTCGTTGAGGGATGTTACGGTACTGAATGAACTCGGTATATTGTCAACATCGATTATGTGAGGAGTTGCTAGTTCATACGGAGGGACGCTGTATAATGTTGACGCTTCGGCAGTTACTGGCGGGGCATTAAGCTTAAGAGACACGTAAACCTTAGTTACCTCGCTTACGTTTGGAGCCTCAATATGCTTAGTATACTTTCTACCGTCTATGTCCGTAAGTGTTAAGTTAGCGTCAAATCCCCATGGAACCGGTATTTCTGCCGTGCCATCCCTTCCTAGGTTAATACCGTAGTGGTACATTTCACGTAACTCCTTATTGTATGTAATGATGTCTACTAAGGCGTGTCTTGCTTTCTCTATAGTACCGTTTTTGGTTACGTATGTTGCGTTTACTAGGATCATGTAGAATTTAGCTGGTAACCATGTAACAACGAACTTTTGCGCATCATAATAGTAATTACCATTACTTACGACGAGCGCGGCTGAGATGTCTTGTGGTAATACGTTATTTATCGTGAGAGACGCGTTTCCTTCGTTAAGCCCTATCCTCATCGCACCACCTGAGAGCTCGTCAAATACGTAGACATGACACTTCGTGCATACACCTCCCGTAGGTGCTTTACCTTCGACGGCCAATACGGCGAGCTTGTAGTCCGTTGTGCCCTTAAGTATTAGTAACTTGTTTATTGAGAAATCAGTCCCTAGTACAGCGTGAAGAAGCAGATATACTCTCCCACCATCCACCTTAAAGAGAACTAAGTCACCAGCATTTGTTCCAACGGCTATTCGCGATACGGGATAGCCGTTCGTCGCAACGACCGTTGGGTTACCTACGAGCGGGTAGGATTGTAACACCTTAGGTTGTGCAAGGGGGTTGCTGACATCAAGTATTTCAACAACTGTAGATCCGTTAGCGGTGCCTACCAAGAATACTTTCTGCGGAGACAACGCGTACACCGCAACAGGCTTTACGGAGATATTCACACTGTATGCGTAGGGATTAGTTACTACCCCTTCTGCGGTAGTTACACTACTAAGGACTAGTAAAGAGTAGGAAATTACAGAAACAAGCATGAGGAAAATTACTGCAGATAAGTTGATTTTTATGTTTCTTCTCAAGGTCATTACCCCCAATCTTACCGCATATCCTACGTCAAGAAAAATAAAAGGCGCCTTACTTTTAAGTTTACTATTTCATTTCTGCTATATTATCCAAGGTTCTAAGAGAATGTTCTAAAAAGTTATTTGATGAGAGTATCAAGGTTTAAGAATGAAAGAAATCATGTAAAGAATAGAGTAAGTTTTAGGTGTTCCCGACTAAGAGGTTAGTAGTTTGGGGTGCCTACCGGGATGGGGTCGCGTGCGGCAGGGATCTCGGAGAGGCGTTTAAGGGTTAGGAAGCCGACGACTAGGGAAGTTCTGGACGCTGTAGCTTTAGCACTCTTTGAGAAGTGGGGAAAGAGTTTAGCAAAGAGATTCGAACTTGATAAGGCGATTCTCAAGGCAGGGATCAGCGAGCATCCAGTGATATTTGCCTCGAGAATAATCTTGTATACAGTACTGGCAGCATTTATACTAGGTATAATACTAGCGTCGCTTGCCTTAGTGATTCCCGTAGCTACGGTCACGCTAGTTACAATGTTAGTAATTGAAGCTGTTGTCCCTGTAATGGTTTTCGCTGTAGGCATAAGCTACCCGGCAAGCTTAGCTTCCTCCAGAAAGGCCGAGGTAGATAACGAGCTCCCATTCTTCATGGCATATGTCTCAACAATGGTTAAGGGGGGTGTGAGTGTCGACAAGATTCTTGAGCGAGTTTCCGAACTAAAAGTGTTCAAAGCCATAAGGAAAGAAGCTAAAAGAATAGTTATGGAGATGAAGTTCTTCGGCAAGGACCCCTTATCAGCGATAGAGGCTGTTACTAAGTATCACCCAAGCACCAAGTTCAGGGATACGATGCTCGGCTACGTAACCACCCTACGAAGTGGTGGTGACGTGGTTCACTATCTAGAAACTAGGACAAGGGAACTCTTTGCAACTAGGACAACGGAGCTTAAAGCAATAATAGAGAGGTTAGGATCCTTCCTAGAGGTCTACATAATCCTAGGAGTAATAATGTCGATAACGATATTCGTGTTTTTCTCGGTATCTGGCACGCTATCAGCCATACAGGCCAGCAGGCTTTCCGGTACCGCGAGAATTAATCTACTAATGCCCGCGCTCTACAACTTCGTAGGACTCCCCGCCCTAGGAGCCATGACGTTATTTATGGCGCACGCATCACAGCCGAAAACCCCAGTAAAAAGGTACGGACCATACCTCGTAGCGCTGACAGCACTACCCTTCGCACTTCTCACGTTTATTACAATGCTAATCGTAACGGGAGGTTACGGAGTTTTCTCCGGGCGAATAGGCGCGTTAGAAGCTAAGTCCGTGACGATCTCCTTAGCAATGGCGCTACTGGTGGTTTTCGTCCCGGCATGGATAAGCCATACGCGTGAGATGAGGGGAAGCAAGGGGCTAGTAAACGCTACTGCGGACTTCCTGAGGGACCTCAGTGAGGCAAGGAAAACAGGACTTAGCCCAGAGAAATGCATTATTTCCCTAGCAAGCAGGGATTACGGGAACCTCACACCAATAGTAAGTAAGGCGGCAGTGGCTCTAGCATCGGGTATGAGCCTAGAGACCTCACTGAGGAGGGTTTTAAAAAGAGTTCGGGAATGGTTCGTCATAACGATATTCCGCTTCCTAGCAGACTCAATAGTCGTAGGGGGCGGGTCCCCGGAAATAATCGACGCCCTCTCAAGCTTCACACAAGACCTAGCAGAAGCGGAAGTAGAGATGAGGAGGAAACTAAGGGCCTACGTAGTGATGCCCTACTTCGGCACAATGCTCCTAGCAGCATCACCAATAATCATAATAAACCTATTACTCCAGAGCTCCAAAAACGTAACGCCCAACGACCTAGCACCCCTAATAGCGGTACTCTCAGCAGGAACACTAATCAACGCAGTAATAATGGGGCTAGTAGCAGGCAAAGTAAGCGAACTAAGCATCGCAGCAGGATTCAAGCACGCAGCAATAATGGTGGTACTTTCAACAGTAACGATATTAGCAACATTGGCACTCATCGGATTATGACAAGATTATCAGTCGCAAGGCCCGGCACACGGCTCATCACAATCATTAGCTTAGCATTGACTTAAGACAGGAGTAACGGGAATGTCTTTACCGGGTTTGTTGTATGACATTCTAGATAGCCCTTAATAACACTAAAACTAAATCTAGTAATTAGGTAGAGCTACGCTAGCGACTATGGCTTAATCAATTTGGAGATTCTGGGAGAGGAATGATGAAAGTGACGTTGAGCAGGGGAATCTCCCAAGAAATCGCGATAATGGTGTTAATAGCTGTAGCGGTGTCCATATCAATAGCGTTTATAGGGTGGTTCCACTCCATCATGTCAAGCGTAAAGCAACCGGAGATTCTGAAAATATACTCCGCAGACACTTACATAGAGAAACAAGGCAACGCATGGATACTCAGGCTACACTTATTCAATCAAGGCAGTTCACCCGCAGAAATATACAAAATTGTCATAGTAAACAAGGAAACAATAAACGTGAATATTAAGATAAATCCCATGACGGAGAAAATAGTAAACATTACCCTCAAAAAGAGTTACGCCCCACACACAATGTACGCCATAAAAATATACACAAAGTCAGGCAATGTTTACAATGCCCTAACCACTTACATACGGTCAAAATAACGGATCAAATAGTTCTTTCGATAACCACGCTAATAAAGTGGCAACAAGTTACGGTTAAATTCCTTAAACACAGTGTTTTTTAATTACCCTCCGGAAGAATACCTTGGTGCTAAGCTCATGAATCCACGGAAAGCTATATCACCAATACTTGCAACGGTCATCATAATAGCCGTAACCCTAGTAATAGCCATAGGAGTAATAGGATGGATAATGGGTATCTGGGGAACATTCGGGTCAACGGAGTCACTACAGCTCTATCCGGACAGCTACATTGATGCAGGGAATAAAGTTTTAGTGCTTCACGTGAAGAATACGGGCACAGCAGCCTCGACCATACAGAAAATAGAAGTTGTAGGTATAGAATCAATATCTTCTGAAACAGTCACTACATCGCCTGTAGGAGGCGCCTCTGGGACAACGGTATTAGGTAGCTTCACTATAGGACCAGGGGTGGACATGTATATTAACGTGCCATTAACAGGAAGTTACACAAGTGGTACATCATATCAAGTTAAGGTTTACACAGCAGCAGGTAATGTCTACTCTATAGTTGTGCAGGCTAAATGAAGGTAACTTTTTACTGTTTTCTTCTTTATCCTAATAATATCTTAAGGGATCAGTTTTGTCAGGTTCTAGGATAATTATGTTTTGGTTCCTGAAATATTTCGTAGCTTACAGTTGTATGGCATACCCAACCTTTCACTCCTTTTAAATAGTTGTTGAAGAGACGCATAGGAAGGCTTTGGGAAAGGGTATTAAATTTTTAAGAACACAATGAAGAATGGTGACAGTATAAGCAATGGGCGTGAGGTTAAGAATAAAGTGGAGATGCGGTCAGAGTAACATTATTTCAGTGGTGTTATTGGTTGGTGTGTCGTTAGCTGTTGGTCTGGCTGTTGTTGCTTTATTTACTTCGCAGTCGGCAACAGTTAGTAGTCAATTGGATATTTCTGACGCGGTTTATTCACAGGCAAGTAATGAGTATTTGGCGTTGGTTTTTCACGGGTTCACGCCTGTTAATGATACGCATAGTGAGCACCTATTTTTGTTTAAGCTCGTTAAGTTAGTAAGGACTGGGAATGATTATTTCTATGTTGTTCCCTTAATTACGTTAGGGAATCTGAACGGAATTCTATTTTATGAGACAAGCGAGCTTTGGGCTTCGGAGAGTGTTTATGTGTTGACGCCTAACGAGTCTACCGGTAATTTCTCGGTGGCGCCTAACTTAATAAGCATTATAAATGTGAGGGGGACGGACATTAACTTAATGAATGGTCTCACTCTGGAAGTTACTTCGGTCCCCGTCTTTAAAGTTGCTACCTCAGTAAATGATTCCGTTCCGACGGCGTATGTTGAGATTAAGGTTATATTGCCTAATACTTGGCATGATTACTACCTAACCTTAATCACGTTAACGGAAATAAGCGGTAAATATTATGTCTTAAATAAGATCTCAACACCTCTGGGGGGTGGATGATGAAGTTAAGAGTGTCGAGAGCCCAATCAGAGTTAATTGCCGGTATACTTATACTATCGGTAATATTTGTCGCAGTAATTCCTTTATTACTTAGGATTCAGACCTCAGTAAATCAGGCCCAAATAAATAACGTCTATAGGGAGGAGTTCCTTCAGATTAAGAGGGAGGAGTCATTAGCTATAGGAGGGATTCCACCCACTCCATCTAACCTCAGAGCTAACTTAGTCCCTGGGGTGTGGATAAATAATACGGGGACCGTTCCTGTCACTCTGGAGTCCCTACTGCTAGTCTCTAAGACAACTAATAACTTAGCTTATTTCATAAGTATGAAGTACCTTGAAAACAACCCGATAGTGAGCTGGGCTGTAATATATGCGGGTGACTCAAAAGTTAGGCTAGTACCAGGAACTTACCCTACCCTGCAACCAGGTTGTTCCTTGTTGATAAGATTTAATCTAAACGTAAATGAAGCGAAAAATTATATCGTGAAAATAGTTACCTCAACAGGTAATGTTTTACCTGGGCAGCCATCCCCGTTAAACAATTTAGTCCCACCGACGACTTACGGTGGCGGCTTAGGCTGGATGGGCATGTTCATGCCAATATCAGGGTTCAAGTTAATAGGGTATGATGAGATAGTGAAGAATTCCAACATAACGTTAATTAGAGGAAGTAACTACGTTCTGTACGATGACACTTTCTCTAAGTCATTCATTTGGGACGACCCTGAACACCCGGGATTCTATATGGTGACAATCGAAAAGAGTTTCGGCGGTTCATGGGATGTTTATACGGGCTTTTTAGGTACGTATCAATTCTACTCCTCTGGTTTCTGGAGTACAACATATAACTACGTAAATGGAACTTATGTGAATAAATATACATGTGATTCATCCTTTAATCCAGTAATCGACACGCCTAGCAGTTACCTAGGCTGCAGACTTGCGTACTCTGGCACATTGGTTAATGAAGATAACTCCACAGGTGCTATAAGGAAGGAGGATATGGATCATAATGGTGTCCCTGAATTAGTCCTTGACACAATAAACAACAATAATAACTGGTATGAGACCTACGCACTGAAGGTAATGATTTCCAAAGACATAACTAACGCGGATTATATTAGAGTGTCAACTAAGATTAACTACTATTGGAAAATGCTCTTTAGAGGGTCTGTTGACTTAGCTGGCATCAGAAAGTTAAGAATTGCTATGATAGCTATCTACAAACTAGATAAAGCTACAGGTAGGTGGGTTTTCACGCATTACAAGGACTTGATATTCTCTACAGCTAAACCCAGGACGTTTAGCTTCGACGCTATCTTCCCGGTAAACAGGTCAGATATTTACAGGGTGGCCGTATTCCTGTATGATCCTTACACGGAAGTGATAGATCCTTCAGATAATGGTGAGGGAGGGGTGGAGTTTAGAGTAGGTTTGGAGTACGTACTTGTTGAATGGGGTATTAATAACCCATATTTCAAGAATCTCCCAACGGTCTATCTGCTGGCGCTAAACAATTACGCTGCCCAAGGAATAGGTGGCGGGAACGTGACTGAGGACCTCCAGAAACTAGCGTCACTGGTCAAGGATAAGCTCCTCTCGGTCGGCATATCCAACTACATAGTCATAAATAATGAGAGCCTACTTGATAGCCTGTTAATCAACAACCCACCCAAAAACGCGATCGTAATAAACCTGCATGGAATGCAATCCCCAATAAACCCTGCAACGGTGATGGACTATGTCAGGAACGATGGGTGGATCTGGGTCAATATAGTTGGTGCCCCACCGGTATATCCCTCAAACCTTATAATAGATACCTCGAGCAACGTTACAGCAGGTACTGGTGCTAACTGGGACGACATGGTGAATGCTTTCAACTTATATAACCTACAGGAAAGCGTGTGGAGCAATTATAGCATCATAGCCCCTCCAAATGCTAATCCAACGTACGTGTTCTACATAAACGCCAGCACAAACAGAATAATTAGTGCAGCATGGGCTGAAGGTAATGGATATATAATAATTAATTCACTACCGCCGATTGACTGGACAGGTAAGGATCCGCACGGAACGAACCCGGATTTCGACGCTACGCTAGCGGTGTTTACAGCACTCTATATATGGCTGCTAACTAACTCAGGGTAAGATTCTTGAGAACCCGCTGTTAGATTTCACCAACACCTATTTCCTTGAGCACCGCTCTCGGATTTACGTAGTATTTCTGTACGTACGTTGCTACTTCCCGGTAGGATCTGATGCGGTTTGCGGCTAGCCATTCCAGTATGGCTTTCCTTCGCGCTATCTCCTCTATGAGGTTCTCTAGGGGTTTGCCCGTCAGCTCGCTGATCTTCTTTAGGACTATGCTGTCGCTTAATTTTAAGCTGAAGGTGTCGCGTATTGGGTCCCACCTGGCTATTTCCTTGTATTTCTCGTAGTCCTCGATTTCCCAGATGTTCGTTATTCTCCTGGCTGGTCTGGGCCTACCGGTTTCATCTGTTCTGACGACCCGCTTTATTACCATGGCGACGTTTATGAGCGGTATGTACGATGGCGGGATATTCATTGGCGGTGAAGTCAATCGCTTAACCGCAGCATCTATTGACTCCGCGTGTAGTGTGGTCATACCTGAATGGCCGGTGGCGATTGCTTGAAAGAGGACGTATGCTTCCTCACCTCTGACCTCACCCACTATGATTACGTCGGGCCTATACCTGAGTGAGACCTTAACTAAGTGGAATAGCGTTATTTCACCTATGCCTCCTGTAGCTAGGTATGAAGGCCTGGAAACAAGCTGTACCCAGTTCTCCTGCGGTAACCTCAGTTCAGGCGTGTCCTCTATAGTCACTATCTTGTATGTGGGTCTGAGGAGGTTAGCCATGGCATTCAGCGTGCTGGTTTTCCCGGCACCGGTGACTCCAAGTATGAGTGTTGTCATCTTGTAGTCCATGGCCAGCCAGAAGTAAGCAGCTATCTCAGGGGATATTGTTCGGTAATCTATTAAGTCAATAATGGTTATGGGGTCAGCCCTGAATTTCCTTATGGTGAAGGTGGAGCCCTTCGTTGACACTTCTTTCTGGAAGGTAGCAGCAACTCTGTGTCCTCCCGGGAGTATCGCGTCAAGTATCGGGTATGCTACAGATATGTGTTTCCCTGCCATGTGTGCTAGCTTAAGGATGTATTCGTCCAGTTCTTTCTCGGTGCGGAAGACGATGTTTGTGGGGAGGGACTCGAACTTTCTGTGCCATACGTATACAGGTATTCCCACGCCGTTACATGATATATCCTCTATGTTCGGATCTCTGAAGATAGGGTCCAAAGGACCATAACCTAATAGGTCTCGCTCGACATAGTAACTTATCTTGGCCCAGGAAAGCCCAGGTGTGCGACCTAACTTAATTTGAAAGAGGCGAATTGCCTTGCGAGCGTACTTTATTAGGTACTCCCTGGCGTCAGTTATTTCTTCAGGCGGCTCCAATTCCCAGGTAATGTAGTCTATAACTTCCTTGTACGTCTTAAGCTCCGTTTCATTCATACTTACTTCCTCAACATTGTATACTATCTTCCCTGTCTTCGGATCCTCAACTATGAAAGCATATGCCCACGGTTCGTAGAGGGGGTATGAGGCCAGTAAGTGCCCCCTACCGCTAAGGAACGTACGTGTTCGCATTGTTAACCTGGGGGCTTCTTTTTCCTCAACAACTTCCTCCATCCTCTCCTCAGGCTTTTTCCCTCTCTTTAGTTTTAGGCGAAATCCACGGAAAATACCTTTCAAGATGTTCACCCAGGCTTCAAGGCCTCATAGAACCCTTATCATTCATGTTTTATATATTCTGTCCACTAACTACAGCGTGACGCTACTGTAGTGTGTTTCTTGATAAAGGATCTTGAAACAAGGGTTTAACGCTATGGATATGCCTGCCAGGGATCACTGTGTATTTACTTAAAATCCTGTCCTGTAAGGAATTTAATTTTACTGTATTGGTAACTTACATGATTCTTATGAGGATGTTCTTAGGTAATCCATCTATGTATATTGCAGTAAGTTTTACCTCGATATCCATTCCTCCTAGAACATCTAAGTCTTTCTTGATTGCCTGAAGTTGGGTGATCTTATTGTTGAGCATCTCAACAACCTGCTCTAGGGCCGATACTTCCTGCTCTGCTGTAGGGTTCATTATTAACTTAATGGTTTTGAGTTCAACAACATTTGACTGTGCGCTGGCTGAGGCTGCTGCCCCCAGTTTGCTGAGTATGGACTTAATCTTTCGTTCCTGCTCCACCTTCACACGGAGTTCCTCTAGCCTTCTCAGAAGCTCTCCCAACTTCCTGCGCATTTCACTTAGCTCATCGTCTACGCTCTTTATGAATTCACCGATACTGTTAAATTCACGTACAACTATTGACATTATTCAACACCGTGAAAAGTAGGGCTGAAATTGCTTAATAAGTTTTAGTTTGGAGGAGTTTAATACATAACGATCTTTTCAAAGGTTATGGAGGTAACGAGAGGTATGAGAGTTACAGTACCAGTAGCGGACGCGCATGCACATGCCTCACCGCTAGGGCTGGGTGCTTCCCGCATCAGTAAGAAGTTCAGGGAACATGGAGGCTGGTTCATAGCCTTAGTCTCGCTCCCACCACAACACTATGGCCTACCTCAAACGCTGGAAGGTGCTATCAAAGCTATTAAATTGCATGTAAAGCAATGCGATGAAGCTAGGAAAGCCGGTGTTAAGGTCGCATGTATTGCAGGGGTGCATCCGGCATTCATTGATCATTTAATCAAGAGGAGTGGAGGTAGTGCCTCAAACGTAATATCATTCGTGCGTGAGAACATAATGAAGTTATTGGCGAGGATGATCGACGAAGACAAACTTCAAGGAATAGGGGAGTTCGGCAGGCCACACTACAAGAGCATACCTGAGTCCTTCGCGGCTAACGACGCGTTACTGTTAACGGCATTAGAAATTATTCGTGATCACGGAGGCGTCCTACACCTACACCTAGAGCAGGGGGGCCAAATAACAGTAGAGTCCGTGGAAACTATGGTGAACTCCCTAGGATTACGAAACACCAAGTCCGTGATCCTACATCACTCATCAGCAGGCATGGCGCTTCACGCATGCAGGAAAGGACTCAGCGCCACGATAATAGGGAGAAGTGAGCCTCTAGCGCAGGCTAAGCGACTAGGTGCCCTATGCGTTGAGGCCGAAAGCGACTACATAGATGACCCCAAGAGGCCTGGAGTAGTTATGTATCCCTGGGAAATAGCGGAGGCTGTTAATCAGCTGCTAAGTGCTGATGCTGAGCTTCTGGAGTTCCTTCATAAGGTAATGGTGGATAACATCTCAAACGTCTACGGTGTGAAGCCGCCTTAAGTTCTAGAGGTTAAGTACTCTTTAATCCTAGGGTTAAGTGATATTACCCGCAAGTTCTCTCGAGATGAAGAAACATGGATGTATCCTCTGATCTCCAGCATCATCAAGTATCTCATCATCTCGTGGTACGATATGTCAAACTCCCTCCTTAGGGCTTCGTAGAGGTCAGTGTCCTTCATGATCCCGGTATTCTCATTCAATATCTCCAGTATCCTCAACACTATGTTGGAAGGAAATCGAGTTATCAGCAATCCACGCACCCTCCGCTACACCTCTGCCACCAAGCCTTAAAGATGTTATTGTTACGCTAGATCTGGTACGTTTCCCTTCGGGTAGTGGTGGGGGCTCGGCGCCGCATCTTAGTTAGCCAGTCCTCATAGAACTTAATCATCGATTCGCTGAGTGACGGCGTAACTCGGTCCTTCGCCATTAGGAAGTGCTTCATCTTCACCTCCGTTGCCTTGATGTCCTCCCGTAAAGCCATTAGGGCGGCCTCTCTCACTAGCGCGGCTAGGTCGGCGCCGGAGTACCCTTCAGTTATCGCTGCTATGTATTGTAGGTCAACGTCCCTGCTTAACGGCATGTTGCTTGTGTGTACCTTAAGGATTTCGTAACGTGCTTTCTTGTCGGGTGGAGGCACGTATATTAGTTTCTCGAAGCGTCCTGGACGAAGCAGGGCGGGATCCACCAAGTCTGGTCTGTTAGTCGCGGCTATGACAACCACGTTCGTGAGTTTCTCTATGGAGTCAAGCTCCGTCAGTAGCTGACTAACCACGCGCTCTGTAACGTGCGCGTCTCCGTAAGTGCCTCTTATGGGTGCTATCGAGTCTATCTCATCAAAGAACACCACGGCTGGCGCGTAGGTCCTTGCCTTACGGAATATTTCTCTTATTGCTTTTTCTGATTCTCCTACCCACTTGCTCAGTATTTCGGGTCCCTTCACAGCTATGAAGTTCGCGCCCGACTCCGTCGCCACTGCTTTAGCCAACAATGTCTTACCGCAGCCAGGCGGACCATATAATAGGATGCCGCGAGGAGGCTCAATACCCAACTTCGAGTACGACTCAGGGTACTTCAGGGGCCACTCAACAGCTTCCCTTAACTGCTGTTTGGCCTCGCTTAACCCGCCTATATCCTCCCACCTAACCTCTGGTACCTCTATCATAACTTCCCTCAAGCCGCTGGGGCTTATCTCCCTCAGGGCGTTTAGGAAGTCCCTCATCGTTATCTTGAGTTCCTCTAGTATCTCCGGCGGGATCTCGTCTTCGTCGAGGTTTATCTTAGGGAGTATTCTCCTAAGGGCATTCATTGCTGCCTCCTTAACCAGCGCTGCTAGGTCAGCGCCTGTGAATCCATGCGTAATCTCCGCTATTTTCTTCAGGTCAACGTCCTTGTCGAGGGGAGCGTTCCTTGTGTGTATCTGGAGTATTTCAAGCCTTCCCTGTTTATCAGGTAAGGGTATCTCTATTTCCCTGTCAAACCTGCCAGGCCTCCTTAGCGCTGGGTCAAGGCCGTGTGGCCTGTTAGTCGCGCCTATGACTATTACGTCACCACGTCCCTCGAGCCCGTCCATTAACGTGAGTAACTGAGCGACTACACGTCTCTCCACCTCACCTATAACTTCATCACGCTTAGGTGCTATGGCATCGATCTCGTCAATGAAGATTATTGCTGGCGCGTGCTTCTTTGCTTCCTCGAAGATCTCCCTTAACCTCTGCTCTGACTCACCGTAGAACTTACTCATGATCTCAGGACCGTTAACTGCTATGAAGTATGCTTCCGACTCCGTTGCTACGGCTTTGGCTAGGAGGGTCTTACCGCAGCCTGGAGGCCCGTAAAGTAGGATGCCGCGAGGAGGCTCAATACCTAACTTCCTGAATAGCTCTGGGTGCTTCAGCGGGAGCTCAACCAGTTCACGCACCTTCTCTACCACATGCTTCATGCCACCTATGTCCTCGTAAGTCACCTTGGGTAGCCTTAGTACTGTGGGTGATTTGTCCAGTATGGTTATTCTCGTCCTGCTAGTTATGACTACAGGACCTGAAGGTTTGGTCTGAACCACGTAAAGGAGGGCTAAATGCCCTAGCAGTTGCAGTGGTACTAGATCGCCTTCCACCATGGCGTAATCTAGGAGCCTTTTCTTCACGGCACGTATGGAGCTCTCACTCTTATTTATTTCGATAGTTGGGGTTCCCACAGAGAACTTTACGTGTATAGCTGGTTTAGCGTCGGCTGGCCGAACTATTACTCGCTCACCTATGCTCACGCCCGCGTTCTTACGTATTATGCCATCGATCCTAATGATGTCCGAACCCTCATCCTCAGGGAAAGCCGGCCACGCAATCGCTACGGTCGCCCTCCGTCCAGAGATCTCTATGACGTCACCAGGATCTACCCCTATTACCCGCATCACTCGCTCAGGTATCCTAGCCTTACCACGCATGGCCTCGTACTTCTTCGCCTCAGCCACCCTAAGAAGATATTCTCTTTTCCTAGTAACCTCAAGAGGCATTACCCATCACTACCTAAGCTCGATTGTAGTTCTAGAGCTTATAGGGATTGTTGGTTATCCTCAAGCTAATCTAAGGAGGCACAGTTAATACCTGCTAATATGTCCTACAGGTTTTAAGGCTAGTGACCTAAGCAACCGCTCTAGCCTAAAAACGATTTATTTTTCTAGAACGCTTCTGTTCTAGTGACGTACTCTATGTCTACTGAAGATATGTCTTCAATGCCCTTTAGGTAGTCCTCTAGCTTCTCAGTCCCGCCTTCAAATTCCTCTGGCATTATCACATACAACCTTAGTGCATAGAGCCCGAATGCTATGTAGGTCTTCTCATGCTTTACTATCTCGAAATCCTTAGGCAGGTTCTTCTTTACCTTCTCAACTAACTTGTCGAGATCCACGTTCTCGTCTGAGGGATTTACCCTTAATGCAACCAATACTTTAGCCATGTAACTCACCTCTTAAGGACCTTCAAAACCACAGTTCGGGCACTTATACGGTATCACTAGTTCCCTGCACTTCCTACATCTCCAGATCAGTATCGTGCCGCAATTCGGGCAGTAGAACTTAACGGCCTTCTCGCCGGGAGGAACTACCCTACCACAACTACTGCATATCGGTGGTGTTGAAGCCTCAACTATCACCGGACCCCTACCCTGCTCGCTTGCTTGACTCATGCTCACGACCTATCATAGGTAAGTAGGTGGCCTTAAAAACAATCCGGTGGTGAGTTGCAATACTTAACTATGTCCATGAGGTTTAGGTATATGGGGACAGTTGTTGGGTGTGAACTTAAAGGAACTTATACCGCAGGAAGCAGTACGTGTTGTAGGGGACCTAAGGGAACTCAAAGGGAAGGTGGTGGCTATAGATGCGTACAATGCGCTATACCAGTTTCTTGCGGCAATAAGGCAACCTGACGGGACCCCCTTAAAGGATAGGCAGGGAAGAGTAACCAGCCACTTAAGCGGGCTCTTCTACAGGACAATTAACTTCATGGAAGCAGGGGTAAAGCCTGTCTACGTGTTTGACGGCAAGCCACCGGAGCTGAAGGCTAAGGAAATAGCTGAGAGAATGAGTGTGAGGGAGGAGGCGGCGAAGAAGTACGCTGAAGCGCTTAGTAAGGGTGACTTAGAGGCAGCCAGAAGATATGCGCAGATGTCATCCAGGTTAACAAATGAAATGGTTGAGGATGCGAAGAAACTGCTTAACGCTATGGGTGTCCCGTGGGTTCAAGCCCCTTCCGAGGGAGAGGCTCAGGCAGCATACCTGGCTAAGAAAGGTGATGCTTGGGCAGCTGCCTCACAAGACTACGACTCACTACTCTTCGGCGCACCTCGGTTGCTCAGGAACTTAGCAATCTCAGGAAGGAGGAAATTACCGCGTAAGAACGTCTACGTAGAAATAAAGCCGGAGATCATAGAGCTTAACACGCTACTGAAGGTACTTAACCTCACGAGGGAGCAACTAATAGACATAGCGATATTGCTAGGGACAGACTACAACCCTTCGGGTGTTAAGGGGGTGGGGCCTAAGACAGCGTATCGCTTAATACGCACATACGGAACGCTGGAGAAGGCGCTTAAGGCTCTTCCAGGCGCGTCCTTCCCCGTACCACCTGAGAAGATCAAGGAATTATTCCTTAACCCACCAGTCACGGACGAGTACAAGGTTGAGTGGCGTGAGCCAAACCTAGAGGAATTAATGGAGATACTCGTGAAGGAGCATGACTTCTCTCCTGAGCGGGTTAAGAACGCGTATGAAAGACTAAGGAAGGCATACAGGGAGAACATAAGGGCACGGATCAAGGGATTGGATGCGTGGTTTAAGAAGTAGGTGCCCTCCTTCTAAATTTTAAGGTAAGATCCCAACATCCTCAATCACGTAGTACCCTGTGAAGGTGTTCGGGTTCCACGTCATTGAGGCCTTACGTATGGCTATGGATCTTCCCCTAAACATTGGTGAAGAGATAACGAATGTTTCGAACTCACCGCCTTCCCCTACGGGGCTTATGGAATATCGCTTAAACCTAGAGAGTAACTTTACTGCGAAACTGGGGGTTATGGGCTTGCCTAACAACTCACCACTTAAGCCGTATGCTTGAACAGCTGTTATCAGGAAACCTAAGGTGCTTACTTCTTCAAGGAATAGCTTACCTTGATCAGCGCCCCATAGGGGGGCATAGTGCTTTAAACCTAGTTCCTCTGCCAGCGCGTCAACACGCTCCTTTTGGTACCTCGAGGCTACAGCACCAGTTACTAAGTACCCGACTTCATCGGTGCGCATTACGGCTTGAGTTTCTAATACGTGCTTAAGTTCTTCGACTTCGATTTCCTTCGCGCCGCTTACCTGCACCGTTACGTAAGGCATACCCATTAACTTGGCATGGAGAATCGCCCGGTCGATGTTCACGGTGTGGAACATCCAGGAGTCCTCCCTGCCGGCCCTCACTATTACTAGGCAGGTAGTCACAATGCCCTTCTCTAAGGCCTTAATTATCGCGTAGTGAGAATCTTTCCCGCCCGTGTAAAGGGCCACGGCCTTACGCATCTCACTAACCTCGCTCGAGTGCTGCGATAGCAGCATTCACTACATGTTCAGTACAAGACTCATCATGAGGGCTACACATAGCGACAAGTATCACATCGTCCTTCCTCAATGAGGCTTTTCCCTTTATATTTAAGATCAGTGAGTCTGTGAAAGGTACCTCTCCATTCTGCACGGGCATCAGGATCCTTCCGCCGGGACCTACCCGCAGTACTAATGCCCCATCCGCCCCCTCCTTAACTACTAGATCCCTAACTCTTACTACCCCCATTCTTCTAAGGAGGTTTGTAGCATTCCTCAAAACTACCGCTGAGGTGACGCAGTTACTGCAAATATTACCGTGCGGTACCTCCCCGAGCACCACTAAACTACTTAATACTTCCTTGAGAACTTCACGCCCCTTCTCTGTTAGCTCGGTTCCGGTTGGGCGGAACGACTTTATCAATTTGGCTTCCCTAAGGCGTTTGAGCAGGGTTCTTGTGCTGGCGTCCCCTAACCTAAGTTCCTCCCGTAGCTTAGGGCGACCTACATGGCCCTTGCTAATTATCATGAGTGCCTTGATTACATGGTATGGAGTGAAATTGGGTTTAACCTTCCGGCGCGGCATTGCTATCTCAGCAATGATTCTCACGGCGTCCATTGCAGGGCACACTTAATATATTGCGTTACCTTGTTTAACGTTTATTACGGTAGCCGCGTCCCTAGCACTAGGGAGAAACGTGAAGTCCCTTCATGGGAGAGACTTAATATCCATAGCTGACCTAAATTCGGAGGAACTTCAATTCATTATTCAGACAGCCCTCGACTTCAAGAGAAGATTCTACGCTGGTGAGAGGATAATCCCTGTATTGAGGGGGAAGACCCTCCTGATGATATTTCAGAAGCCAAGCACCCGAACCAGAATAAGCTTCGAGCAAGCAATGGTGCAGCTAGGTGGTTACGTCATATCACTGGGTTGGAAGGAAATGCAGCTGGGACGAGGTGAAACCATAGCGGACACCGCAAGGGTTCTCAGTAGGTACGTCGACGGAGTAGTTGCTAGGGTGTACAACCACGGCGACCTAGTTGAGTTAGCTAAGTACGCGACTATTCCGGTGATTAATGCCTTAAGTGATAAAGAACATCCGTGCCAGATAATCGGCGACATGCTAACGATACTTGAGAAGAAGGGGAGATTAGCCGGCCTCACCATAGCCTTCGTGGGTGACGGGGGCGACAATGTCCTCCATTCCCTATTACTAGCTTCAGCTAAGCTAGGGATTAACATAAAGATCGGCACAGCCGAAGGCTATGATCCAGATCCTGAGATCATGAAGTTAGCTATGGAGGACGCCAACAGGACCGGTGCCAGCATAGAGGTGCTAAGGAGCCCTGAAGACGCCGTGAAGGGTGCTGACGTGGTCTACACCGATGTATGGGTGAGTATGGGGCAGGAAGCTGAGCGTGAGAAACGCATCAAGGACTTGAGCAGGTTCAGGGTAACACCTGAATTAATGAGCCTAGCGAAAAGCGATGCAATATTCATGCACTGCCTACCGGCACATAGGGGGATGGAAGTAACGGATGAGGTTATAGATGGCCCACAATCAGTAGTGTGGGATCAGGCAGAGAACAGGTTGCACGCTCAGAAAGCCATACTAGCGCTTCTTCTTTGAGGTCCGCTTTTTCCTTCGAGTCCTTGTTTTTCTTCTAGGTTTTCTCTTCTTCGATGCTTTCCTCCTTTTAGTTTTCCTCCCTTTCTTAGTTACCTTCTTAACTGCGGCGCGTTGGTGGAGGGGCTGTGGTTTGAGAAGCTCTATGCTCTCCTTCCTGATTTTCTCTACGTGCTCGCCATTCAATATAACTCTCGTTCCTTTATCCGTAAGTATCCTCACGGCTACTGCATCACTATGCGGTTCCACTAAACCGACGCGTCCCTCGAACACGTAGTAGGAGTCATCAACGTTCACGTTCTCGTTAATCAGCGATCGTGAGAAGACAGCATTAGCCTCTAACTCTACCCTCTCTTGCTTCTTAAGGAGCTGCATTCCCTTCAACCTAGCTATTCGAGGGAAAATCACTGTTCTGGCAGTTACTGCGGCATCGCTCACAGGCACAAGTATCTCGGTCTTACCTTCATTATCAAGCAGTAGTACGTAGTCGCACTTAGCTCCACTGAAGGAATTACTGATTATTCTTTTAATTCTGCTCTCTGGTATGCGGTTAGTGTCTAGGTCACCCCGTATTTTTACAGTCTTCGAAATCGCTTCCTTAAGTACAGTAAGGAGTACTTTCCCGTCAAAAACCTTGTCCAACCGCTCTAGACACTTGAATAAGTATTCACCCATTCAAGAAAACCCCTAACGCTTGTACCCTATCTTCCTAAGGAACTCGTGTCTTTCCTTCTTCGCGTTCTCGTCCTCCACACCAAGCGGCGTATATCCGTCGACAACGCCGAGGACGGCCCGCCCCTGATCCGTCTCAGCGACTACTACCTGCAAGGGATTAGCCGTTGCCGTGTAGATACGGCACACTTCCTGCACCATCTTCACGGCATTAAGGACGTTTATTGGCCACGCGTTCCTTAAATATATGACGAACGTATGCCCCGCCCCTATCTTCAGTGCTGCCTCCTCCGCTAGCTTAATGAGTTCAGGGTCGTTGCCATCCGAGCGTACTAGCCTTGCCCCGCTCGCCTCGACAAAGCCTATGCCAAATTTAATGGAAGTTGAGGATGTCACTAGCGTTTCGTAGAGATCCTCAACGCTCTTAATGAAGTGAGTGTGCCCCACTATTACGTTAGTTCCTTCAGGTACGGGGATGTCAATAACCTCTATCTTCTTTAGTTCACCCATAAGCCCTCCCTCCTTATCAATACGGTACATTACTAAAAAAGTTGGTTGATCATTCTTGATTAGTAATGCATGAGACCCTACCTCCTGTAAGGTTGAATTTTCATTACTTTTTCTTTAAATGATTTATCCATAGCATCCTTGACAATTCCAATACATACTACATTATCTAGTGGTTCAACAAGTAGGGTATTGCCTGAATAGGGTGTTGAGAGCTCACGTAGTTTCCTCTCAAGTAGCCTAAGCTGACCCTTACTCAAGCATCCGCGTCTACCGAACCGCACTTCACTATACCTTAACCTCCTCCTCACCACTATGCCGATAATACATCTTATAACGTCGTCCTTATCCGTATCACAGCACGTCATGATTGGAACTACGCGCTCGAGGGTTGTTGGTGGAAATGCTAGCAGAGCATTGAGTAGTTCGTCGAATTGCAATGTAGTGCAAAGCACTAAAACACCGCCGAAAGCAGTTCCCTCTATCTTGACGCTTGGATCGGCGGGGAAAAGAGCGTCGCCCACTTCAAGTTCCGCTAGTCTTTCTTTCCCGTACCTTACCGTTAGTACGTACGTGTTTCTGTCTCCACAAGGTGTCGTCATTTAACTCTCGCCGCAGATCCTGCGCTTCGTGTACTCGAAGAACGATGATGGTGTCCACGCTATCCACGCCGGGAGTCTCTTAATGAATTCGTACGCTTCCTCCCAGCTGTCGAGTCCTAGGTCCCTAGCCAGCATCTCCAGCGTGTATACTGACCTTACGTATTTGTAAACTATGGACAGTGTTGTCTCATCGATCGGTATTTCCTTACCGCTGCTGAGGCGCACCACTAGCTCACACATTATCCCGACCCAGTAGAGAGGGTTTGTTCGGCTTATTAAGCTTGTATATTGCCGTCAACGCTAATCCGTTGGTGCATAACATAAGGCACGTTTCTCGTAGATGTCCCCGGTTCTCCTGAGGCTTGCTAAGAGCCTATCGAAGGTCTTCTCGTCAACTATGCCTAACTCCAGTGCCTTAGCCTTTAAGTACTTCCTCCTAACACATCCCAGGTCCGATTCCTTCGCTAATTCCCTGATTAGGTTAAGTAACGCTATTTCCTTCTCCTGCAGGCTCCTAGGCTTCCCAACCATTATTGTATCTATGTCTAAGGTCCCGGTCTCAACATCCATGCCTACCTTCTGTAGGACGGTATTCATGAGCCTCACAGCCTCCGCAGCGTCCTCCGCCTCAACCTTGTTCTTGAGGGCCATTCTCGCATGCGCCTCCGCTAGACGCACTAGCGCCTCTAGTTGCCTTGTAGTTATCGCTAGGGGCGCTTTCGGGTTCTCAGCACTCTTCTTGCGGAGCTCTATATAGTATTCCTTAATTATCTCTTGAGCCTCCCTAGTGAGAACGGGTTTCACGTTCTTCCTGGCATAGGCGATGTACTTTCTAAGTAGGTCGGGCGGTATCTCCGGGGTCACGGACCCGTGTCTCTCATGCGTTCTGAGCACATAGCGAACTAGGGATTCGTCGTGCTTTATCTCTGCCACGTCCTTCAGAATGAAAATCAAGTCAAACCTCGATAATATGGTGATCGGAAGGTTTATGTTCCCGGCGAGCCCCAGTTCCGGCTCGTAGCGCCCGCGCTTGGGGTTCCCTGCGGCTAGTACTGATGCTCGCGCATTGAGGCGTGCGACGATACCGGCCTTAGCTATGCTGACCGTGCCCTGCTCCATGGCCTCATGTATCGCTACCCTGTCTTCCTCACGCATCTTATCTATCTCGTCTATGGCCACGACGCCGCCATCACCGAGGACCATGGCACCAGCTTCTAGGAAATACTCTCCTGTTTGCTTATCCCTGATGACGGCAGCGGTGAGTCCGGCGGCCGAGCTCCCCTTACCGGTAGTGTATATTCCTCGAGGCGCTATCCTAGCAACATACTGAAGTATCTGACTTTTTGCGGTTCCAGGATCACCGAGTAGGAGTACGTGTATTTCGCCCCGTATCTTAGTCCCGTCTGGGGCTTCCTTAGATATCCCTCCGAATAGTTGAAGGGCTACGGCCTCCTTTATGTCCCACATGCCGTAGATGGTGGGAGCTATGCTCGCTATGATTTTCCTTCGTATGAGGGGATCGCGGGACAGTGAGAGTATCTTCTCCTCATCTTCAGGGCTTAACTTTAATTCCTCTAGGAATCTCTGCGCGACGATGACGTTGTTTGCCTCTATGTAGCAAGAGAATATTGGTTTCGAGGGCTTCTTACTCCTAGATAGTCTGACGATCCCTATAACGGAGACCCTATCACCGGGCCTGGCCACGTCGACTAAGTCATCCACCAAGACAACTTCAATGGATCGAGGTATCTGGCCAGCAGGTATTTCCTCGGGCCTTTCCTGAACAACAACTAATTGCCAGTCGCGGTACTTTGACTTCTCGGGAAGGAGTTTAAATATGCCGCGCTGCCTTCTCCTAGCGCTCCCTTCCTCTAACTCCTCCTCGTACGCCGCAATGCATTCGGGGCAGTAGGTGGGTTTCTCAAGTTCGTCCCCCATCTCTTCCCCTTCTCCTGGAGGCCATTCAAACTCGTGTTGCTCTCCAGTAGGAAGTATGTGGAGGTATGTTGCTTTGTAAAGCTTATGTCGTGGGGGAGTGCTTCGAACTATGATTCCTTCAATCATAACTAACTTGTTTATGTGCTCGCTCCTAATGTGTCGTATTGGTGTGGACTTCACCCACCCGCTTAGCCTGGCGTAGAACTTGAAGACTTTGTCAGCATACTCGGGGTTCTCGTCCCTTACTAGTGCCCTGATGCTTTCACTAAATGCTGGGAATGCCTCGTCAGGACTCTCCTCAATTATGTCCGCTAGGTGAGGGTCGTAGGATATTAGGTCCTCATAATCCACTGTCAAGGATTTTGATTCCCGAAGTATCATCTCCCTTACTCGTTCCCTGTACTTGAACTTCCCTCTACTATCTCGGAAATTCCTAAGAAAGTCTGTGAAAAGTGCTTGGAGAGAGCTTATTTCCTCCTCCTTCGTGAGCTCCTCTAAGTTAATACTGCTGGTCAACCTTCGTCACCCCATCAAACCATCTTTGGATTACCGCACTGAGTTCTAGAAGAAGCCCCCTTTCCTCTGGCAGTAGCCTCTCTATTATCTCGTCTATCTTAGTGCTTAGGAATGCGGCATTCAGTATTTTCCTTAACCTTATTCGGACTATGTCGCTTAGGTTTCCCTCAACCTTAACCGCCTTCATGATGTTCTCTGGGTTCTCTCTTCCTTCCTCCTTAAGTCTCCTTATTAGTTCTCTAGCTTCTAAGTAGAATCGCTCCTTTAGTGGGTGGAAGGAACTCCCTTTCATCCTACGCTCTATCATCAGGTACTTGCCTATGTCAGTGTCCGTCAGCTTAGGTTCCCTAACCTCAACATCACCTCGCTTCTCAAAAAAGGTAGCCATCCAGTAAGGTATCCCAGCCTCATCACCACGTTGATAGGTCTCCCACCCTCCCTCCACACGCAGCCTTCCTAGATCCCTAAGTACGGCTACACGCACGGGCGACAACATATGATAGATTTCCGCAAGCTTCACGCAGTCTTCTGT
>WAOL01000021.1 GCA_015521295.1 Desulfurococcales archaeon | reverse complement strand
GTGGGGGTAGCTTCGAGCGTGGCGCGCCACACACCTAACCCATTTAGGCGGGTGTCGGGCGCGCTGGGAACGTACCTTGGTTTAAGCGTGTTCAGTGCGGGCACGCGGTTATGGCTTACGTCACTGAAGCTCAAGTACCTACTCCTGAAGAGGCTTGAGCGGGTACTCAGTAAGTTGGTTGCCCAGCAATGCAGCGCGCTAGGGGTGCGGGAGAGGCAGGAGAGATTAATCAGGAGGAGGAACTACGACGCCCTAATAATTCTTGACGCGTGCCGCTTCGACGTCTTCTCAGAGACCATCCATGAGTTCCTCGACGGCAAGCTAAGGCCTGTTCTGAGCCCCGCAAGCACCACCCTGACCTGGTTGAGGAGGGTGTGGGGGAACGGTACGTGGAAAGACACCGTGTACGTGTCGGCATCACCCATGATAAACAAGCGGGGACTACTGAGCGGGTTCGATGCCGGGAGTAAGTTCATGGACGTGGTCGAGGTCTGGGACAGCGGGTGGGACGAGGAACTCTCGACAGTGCCTCCGAACAGGGTCAACGTCAGTGTGGAAGCAACGCTCGTGAGGAATAAGTTACGGGGGCTGAGATTCCCTAATGACTACAGGTTAATCATACATTACGTCCAGCCTCATGCCCCGTACGTAACCCTCCAACACCTCACGAAGGCCATACTCAAGCACGGGGACCTGATGGGGAGGGTGACGGACGTCGCGCTGAGGAAGGCAGGCACGTTCACGGGGGAATTCTCGATGGATCACCTAATACTGGGCATGCTTAAGGAGGGCCTAAGCTCTGAGGAAGAGCTACGTGAGACGCTTAAGCACGCCTACCGGGAGAACCTGCGGTGGGTACTCAAGCACGTGGCGAGGCTCGTAACCCGCCTGAACGGAAGGGTAGTCATAACCGCCGACCACGGCGAGCTCCTCGGCGAGTACGGGCTTTACTTCCACCTAGACCTACCCCTACCACCCCTACACATAGTGCCGTGGTTCACCGTGAGGTGACGCGCCGTGAGGGCCAAGCAATCAAAGGAACTCGCGGTTCTCGTAATAAACTACAACGGCCTAACCAACCTAGGGGACACACTCCTCAAGTCAATCAAGTCACTCCTGAACTCAGCCGCTGAAGCGGGTGGGGTGGACTTATGGTTCATCGACAACGCCTCCACTGACGGGAGCGTCGAGGCCGTCAAGCACATGTTCGGGGACTCGCTAAGGTACGTGGTGCTTAAGAGGAACGTGGGTTACGGCGGGGCCTTTAACCTCGCGTGTCGCTACATCCTAAGGAGTGGGCTCAGGTACAGGTACTACGCCTGCTCAAATAACGACGTGGTCGTGCGTAGGGACGCCCTGAAGGAGGTCCTGAGGTGGGCGCGTATCCTCGAGAGAGCGTTCCCCAAGGGCTTCATAGTCACCCCCATACTAACCAACGGGCATGACGGGGAGTTAGATGGTGGGTGCTACTACGCCGACATCAGCGCCAAGACCTGGCCCCTGAAACTAGTCACGAAGTCACCGGCCAAGCTAATGAAGCTCCTAGCAGGGAAGCCCCTACCAGTGAGCTACGCTGACGGCGCCTTCATAGTATTCCACCACGCACTAGTTGAGGGAACCCCCTTCAACCCCAAGTACTTCCTGTATTACGAGGACGTCGAGGCGAGCCTCAGAGCCTGGTCATCCGGAGCACCCTCCTTCCTAATCCCGGTGCTGCTCGGGAAGCACTACCGCAGCTCCTCAACGGATAAGGTTAAGCCCCTACAAACCTACGTGCAGGTAAGGAACCGCGTCTACACCGCCTACCGCTACATGGGGGGCGAAGGCTTAATGGCCGTGGCCGCGTGGTACCTACGAACATTGCTTAAGGAAACCGCGCTCAACGTCATCAACAAGGTCAGGGGAGATGGGGGTGAGGCAGGTAAGTTGAGGTTAATTACGCGGGCACTCATCGACGCGCTGCGATGGGTCAGCACTGAGAGAAGGAATGAGTGGAGGAACACCTACGGGATCCCCACACTCACGGTACCCCTACTTAAGGCAGTTTCAAAGAAGGCAGCACTCAGGATCGTGCAGGATAGGGTTAAGAACGTGTTAACACATCACGCAGTAACGCTGATGTCCGTAGCGCGGCAAGCAAACCGAGGAATAAGTAACGCGCTAACCCTAAAGGGTCATTAGGTCATACTCTATATAGTATGGGTATGGGTTGAATCATGAAGGGCGTCTTGCTTCACGGCGGCTTCGGCACTAGGTTACGTCCATTAACCCACACCGGCCCTAAACAGCTGATTAGGGTTGCCGGCAAACCCGTAAGTCAGTGGTGCCTTGAGGACCTGAGGGACGCTGGTGTTCGCGAGGTCGCAGTCATACTGGGTGAGCTCGCCCCGGAGCGTGTTGTGGAGTACTACGGTGATGGCGGGTGGCTTGGGTTGAGCCTGACGTACATCTACCAGGGCTACCCGTACGGGCTCGCTCACGCTGTTTACTTGGCTAAGGACTTCGTGGGTGATGAGCCCTTCATTGTTTACTTAGGTGATAACATCCTCGTTGAGGGGGTTAAGGGCTTCGTGGAGCGTTTCGAGGAGAGCGATGCTGACGCCATGGTGCTCCTTACGGAGGTTCCTGACCCTAGGAAGTTCGGTGTTGCCGAGTTCGGCGAGGACGGGAGGCTTAGGAGGCTTGTTGAGAAGCCTAGGGAGCCTCCAAGCAACTACGCGTTGGTGGGCATATACTTCTTCCGCCCGCCACACATATTCCGTTCTATCGAGGCGCTGAAGCCCAGCTGGAGAGGTGAGTTAGAGATCACTGACGCCATACAGGGACTCATTAACCGTGGCCTGAAGGTGGATTACGCCATCGTGGGGGGGGTGGTGGAAGGACACCGGGACGCCGGAGGATATATTGGAGGCTAACCGCCTGCTCCTAGACCACAAATACGGTGAAGCCGTCGTTAAGGGTGAGGTGGAGGAAGGAGCTAGGGTTGAGGGCCGAGTGTATGTTGAGGAGGGAGCACTAATCAAGGGCGGCAGCGTCGTCAGAGGGCCGGCATACATTGGTAGGGAGACCGTCATAGGGCCGAACACCTACGTCGGCCCCTACACGAGCGTCGGGGAGGGCTGCAGGCTCACTAACGTGGAGGTGGAGAACAGCGTCATCATGGATAACGTCACGGTGGAGGATTTAGGGGAAAGAATAGTCGACAGCCTCATCGGGGCGAACGCCAAGGTCACGCGAGGAGATAGAAGGCCTAAGGGAATCAGGCTAATCGTCGGCGAACACGCTACGATCAAGTGGTAAGGGGTGGGGCAAGGCATGAGGTACCTCATCACCGGCGGAGCAGGCTTCATGGGAAGCAACTTCACCCGATACATACTAAGGAAATACAGCGACGCAACAGTCCTAGTCTACGACAAACTCACCTATGCCGGCAGGCTCGAGAACCTCCACGACATGAAGGACGACCCCAGATTCAAGTTCATTAAGGCAGACATATGCGACGAGGAGCAACTACTAAAGGCGGTTAAGGAATTCCAACCCGACGCAATAATAAACTTGGCTGGAGAAACGCACGTGGACCGAAGTATTAATGAGCCGGCACCGTTCCTCAAAACGAACGTCTTGGGTGTGTTCAACATACTTGAGACCGCTAGGAAGCTGGAGACACCGTTAGTAGTTCATGTATCAAGCGTTACTGGTGACACTCCTGTCTTGCTACGGGACAGGACTTCAGGTAAGATCTTCTTAGCACGTATTGACTTTCTTAATATTGAGAACTTTCATCGTTATGAAGCGTTAACTATAGACGAAAATTATAATGCTACATTCAAGCCCATAACCAATGTAATAATACATGAAGCTGACGAGATATATGAAGTGAAATATGAAGGAGGAGGAAAGATAAAAGTTACAGGGTCGCACTCAGTATTTGTATGGGATAAGGAAGGCATTAAAGTGAAGTATGTCTCCGAACTCAAAGTCGGTGATAAGCTAGTTACCTTACATACTTTCAAAAGGAACGCTTTTGAAAGGAAATGGACTCTTAAAATAGATGAATACTTAGATGTAAACGAGAATAATGGAAGACTTAAAAGATCCATTAAAGTAAGAAAGAGGCTTTTAGAGTATTTAGCTAATAAGGATAGTAAATCAGCACCGAAAAGTGAGGTTAAAAAGCAGGTAAAAATCTATTACTCAACACTTAAGGACATGATCAATCAGAAACTAATAGAAGAAAGAAATGGTATCATCTACATAACGGAGAAAGGATTAAAGGAGCTTTCGAATGATCTAGCGGAAACCAAGAGGAGAATCCTAAGGAGATTTTACAACATACCTGAAGATCTAAAAGAAATTATTGTAACCCCTGAATTAATGTGGTTATTTGGTCTTTACCTGGCTGAGGGTCATGCATCCCATACAGAAAAGGAATTAAAGAGGAGATTAAGGAAAATCACTATCGTATCGTCGGATCCTAGGGTGCTGGAAAGGGCAAAGCAAGTACTGGAGAAATCCTTCAGATACACAAAGGCTGTCATAAGGAGGCGTAATGACGGCCAGTACTCATTGGAGTTTGGTGGTAAGATATTGCATAAGATATTCTCTCAGTTCGGTTGTACAGCAGAGGAAAAGACCATACCTAGTTGGGTATGGTACTTGCCACGCAAACACGTAGAGGCATTACTCGAGGGATATGCAGGGGATGCCTATACTAAGCCATGCGGCTCCAGAGTTTATACGTCTAGGTCCCAGAAGTTAATTACTCAGCTACTATGGTTGTGCAGACTTAAAGGAATAAGTTCTAGAATATATAGTAGATTATGCAGGAACACAAGAGGTAAATTCCAAAAGAAGCCCCCATATGACTTAGCTATGTTTGACCTCGTTATAAGTTCAGATAATGTCAGGAAAGGGTCTATCCGGATACCTCACAGTAAATGTATCCCTGTTGAGATAATCATTAACTTCCTTAAGGGCGCTGGAAATTATAAACTACTGAAGGCTCTAAGGAGTAGACTACACAAGCCAAACAAAGTAATAGCTAAGGATACGATATTGAAGTTTGTATCCGAAAGTTCTGGTGAGATACCTCATGAAATCCTTAAGATACTGAAATCCGATATTGGAGTAGCGAAGGTTAGATCAATAAGGAGAATTGAAAAGAAAACAAAAGTCTATGATATAGAGATTAAAGGGAACAACAAGTTCTTTGGAGGTAATGTTCCTATACTACTTCATAATACCGACGAGGTCTACGGCGATCTCTGGGGTAAGGAGCCGGCGGATGAGGAAGCCCCCTTCAGGCCCAGTAGTCCTTACTCGGCGAGTAAGGCTTCCGGTGACCTGCTCTGCCAGTCTTACTGGAGGACGTATAGGTTGCCGGTGATTATTGTGAGGCCTTCGAACAATTACGGCCCGTATCAGTTCCCTGAGAAGTTCATACCGAAGACCATCATACGCGCGCTTCACGGCAAGCCCATACCGATCTACGGTAAGGGCGACCAGGTGAGGGACTGGCTGTACGTTGAGGACTTTGCTGAAGCGATGGACACGGTGATTAACAAGGGTTCCAAGGGCGAAGCGTACAACGTGCCTGGGCTCAATGAGAGGAGGAACCTGGAAGTAGTGGAGACCATACTTAAGCTGATGGGTAAGCCTAAGTCACTGATAAAACACGTGGAGGACCGACCAGGACATGACCGAAGATACGCCATGCGAGGAGACAAGATACTGGCGCTGGGATGGAGGCCAAAGACACCGTGGGTCGAGGGCCTCAAGAGAACCATTAAGTGGTACATTGAGAACAAGTGGTGGTGGAGGCCCCTGCTAAGCGACGATTATTTCCAACTAGACACCCCATGGAGGAAGAGGTGATCCTTACGATGAAGATCCTCGTAACCGGTGCGAGCGGCTTGCTCGGCAGTAGGCTCGTTAAGGAACTACTATCCAAAGGCAACGAGGTGATAGCACTACATAATCGGAACCCCGTACCGGTGAGGCATGAGAAGCTGGTTAAGGTGAGGCTAGACATAGCTGACGGGACCCTGCTGGAGGACCTTATACTGAGGGTGAGGCCCGACGTAATAGTTCATGCGGCAGCCTACACGGACGTTGACGGGTGTGAGCGGGACAGGGTGCGTGCTTGGAGGGTGAATGTAGGGGCCACACGCAGAATCGTGCGTGCCGCCCGTGTGGTTAAGTCGCACCTAATCTACGTCTCGACCGACTACGTGTTTGATGGGGAGAAAGGAATGTATGGGGAGGAGGACACCCCCAACCCAATAAACTACTACGGGCTGACGAAGCTCGTCGGGGAGGAGCTGGTGCGGGCAAGCGACCTCCTCCACACCATAGTCAGGCCGAGCACGATCTACGGCGTAGGCGGTAGTAAGAAGAGCTTCGCAGAGTACGTAGCCGAAAAACTATCCCGTGGAGAGAAAGTGTACGCGCTAGTAGACCAGTATGTCTCACCAACGCAGAACACCCTACTAGCGAAGGCTGTGGCGGAGATAGTTGAGATGAGGTTCATGGGGACTCTACACGTAGCTGGGGAGCGGATGAACCGCTACCAGTTCGCGGTCAAGGTAGCGGAAGCCCTAGAGCTGCCTGCGGAGCTGATAGAGAAAGCAAGCATCAAAGACATGAAGCACTGGGTAGCTAAGAGACCGAGGGACTCAAGCCTAGACACGAGTAAGGCTATGGCCCTACTCAAGACGAAGTTCCACGATACCAGCCTGGCGTTGGAGCTGTTCAGGGAGGAATGGCTGGGAGGCAAGGGTAGGTGATGACACCATGCCCCTGAAGGGGAAGGTCAAGGAACTTTGGCTACCTGGCATGAGGTTAGCTGAGATAGAGAGGTTTATCGACGAGCGAGGCATGTTCCACGAGCTCATGAGGAGTGACTGGAGAGAACTCCTAGGAGATGACGCTATAGTCCAGGTAAACCTGTCCATAACTTACCCAGGGATAATACGTGCGTGGCACCGCCACCTACGCGGACAAACAGACTACTTCTTCGTAGCTAGGGGCTCAGCAAAGATATGTGCTTACGACGATGAAACCCAACACCTCGTGGAGGTCGTGCTAAGTGACGCTAAGCCGCAAATACTGAGGGTGCCGGGACACTACTGGCATGGATTCAAAGCACTGGGAACGGAACCAACGCACCTAATATACTTCACGACGAGACTATACGACTACCAAAACCCGGACGAGCAGCGAAGACCATGGAACGACCAAACAATAAAACCCAAGAAAATCAACGGCAAGACAAACGACCCAAGATGCAACAAACCATGGGACTGGAACTACCCACCACACAAGTGATTCCAACACCGTGCCCCCGACTAACTCCCTCACAAATGGGAGTGAGCAGCCATCACGCCGAGTAGGCTTGAACAGAGTTCCCATGCTTCGGCCCCACCCTTCTCGGGCCTTACGAACCCCCCGCCTAGGCAAGGTTAGGTTTAAGCCCCCACGTGGTTGACCTTCACCTTAACCACGGGTGTCCTCACGCGTCCCCTCCCTAAACATGCCAGCGAGTACCTATGGATGCGTAAGTAAAATAATCAACCCGCACATTTCCTAAGCATCCCTTCTCGTAACTTTATTTGTTTACGATTAATCGATTACTTGAGTACATTACTTTGAGTGTCGTCGTGAGTGTTAGGGTTCCAAGGGAGCTTAAGGAAGAGGCTGAGAGGCTTGGTGAGAGATTAGTTGCGGTTTTTGGTGTTCGTAGGATTGGAAAGTCAAGTTTAGTGAAGGTGGCCCTTAAGGAAGCTAGTTTGCCGTACGTGCTTGTTGATGTAAGAGACATGTACTACAGTGAAAACATAGTCACGGTACCGTACCTCAACATCATTAAAGGCCATTGAACATTACCAGCTCGGGGCAATATACGATAATGTAAGTAGTTCCAAGGTTCTAAGGTAAGATTCCCTTTCCTTAAAGATAGAGCAAACTATCTTTACTATATCATTAGGCTAGGGGATGCTCTAGAGAACCACAAGCCACTAGCTATGGTATTGCCCAGTACTATAAGCAGTCTCAAGACACACTATAAAATATTGTCTGCAATGGTAAGGTTCTCTAAGCGAAATTACAAGACAATAGGTAGGCGGACGAATATTACTTCCAAAAGAGAAGTATTACTCAAATAATGAAGAGCTAATGAAGAGTTACTACACTCAATAAGACTACTTTTAGAGAAGAGCGATGAGGAAAGAAAGCAACAGCAGACTAACTAAGTCGAAATGTTGATGTAGTGCATAATAAGTAGCTTTAATGTGCGTAAAGCTAGTGACAATGTAGGTATCATTACTGTGAGGAATGGGCACGAAGTGCTCTCTTTTCCTCAGAACTTAATTCTTTTACTCGTTAAAGGAACCACATCATAAAATCTAGCGGAATCACCAACATTAAGTTCTGCCGTTTCTCTCTACTTTCTGGGACTAGTGATGGGGTTCCTTCATAAGCGCAGGCCCCCAGAAGAAGATAGTGGGGATATTATCTATGTATCACTGGTTTCAGCTATAGATGAAGGAGGTTGCCCCATATGTAGGCTCTTATCCAAAGTAGAAGTCAGTGCACTTCAGAGCTTATTATATGAACATGTTAATGACCCGTATGTACGTAAATTAATTATACATGGGTGGGGTCTATGTCAGTATCATTCATGGCTAATGGCTAGGTTGGCTATGGAAGACCATAGCCCAGGTAGCGGCTTAGGCCCAGCAATAATAATGGAGGACTTGTTAAGCAGATACTTAGAGGCTCTAAATAAAGGTACGTTTCCCGAAGCTGGTAGCGGTTGCTATGTATGTAAACAGCTTCAAGAGTTTGAGGAGGTCTATGTAGAGTCGTTCGCCCTAGAAATCGAGTCTACGGACCTACTAAGTAAGTATGCAACTAACAGTAAGTCAGTACTCTGCTCCAGACACTTTAACATGATCATAAAGCTTGCTAACAAAAACGCTAGGGAGAGGCTACTAGAGATCCAGAGAGCTAAGCTAGAGAACCTAGTCAATACTGTTCGTAAGTATATAAATAAACACGATTACAGATGTCAAGAATCCATAACTAAGGAGGAAGCTGAGTCATGGCTGCTGGCAATCGAAGCTCTAGTAGGATTGAGGGCTCTATTAAGTGGTTTGCACAGGGTGCCCTAAGGAAGTAGGAAGCCTTAGAATAAACGCTCAGTAATGACGCTGTTTCAGCGATATATCCTCGATACTCCATAAAATGAAAGATAACACGGATCCTTAGGAACGTTTTCGCTAAGCATAGCATATTTGGAAGGTTGAACCTAAGGATAAGGTCTATTATCAGTTATCAGCTGAGACAGGTTTCTTCATTCTTTTAGTCGTTCCTCGTCTCTCATCATCCTTAGTCCTATTTATTAGTGGGTTAGATATTTGTTGTGTTGAGTGATGATACGACGGTCTCCTGACCTTCGAGGGGGTGATGTGTCTTCTCTTCACTGAGGTTTCTTTCAAAGGAAATCCTTTATTAGAACGTTTTAAGCCCTCATAACTTGAGGGCGGGTATGACGCTTAGGGAGGAAGTTGAGAGGGCGGGTCTCCTAGTCTATGGGCGGGCTTGCCCCAATTGCGGGGGATTCGTGAGTGATAAACGTTTAGAGAGGGGCTTGCCCTGCTCCTCATGCTTACCTGACCCCCCTGCGGAGCCATCTGTTCATGAGATTTACAGGAGGCTTAGGGAGCTCGGCACGCTTAAAGCGTATAGTGCGTTGCATGAGGTTACCCGTACATATGAAGAGATCTGTGATTTCTTCAGGAAGTGCGTTGGTAACGACCCGTGGAGCATTCAGAGGCTGTGGATTAAGCGAATAGCTAAGAAGGCTTCATTCGCGATGATAGCGCCCACTGGCGTCGGTAAGACGACGTTCGGGGCTGTCGTAGCGCTCTACCTAGCTATGAAGGGACACAAGTCGTACTTCATAGTCCCTACAACTGCCCTAGCCATGCAGCTTGAGAGGAAACTTGAGGAAATGTCTGCAAGGGCAGGAATAGTCGTTAGGTTTGTTGCGATCCACTCGAAGCTCAAGAAGCGTGAAAGAGAAGCACGGGAGGAAGCCTTAGAGGATCCGCAGGGTTTCGACATACTCGTGACTACCTCAAACTACCTGCTCCGTAACCCGGATAAGATACTCAAGCATGACTTCAAATTCGTCTTCGTTGACGACGTCGACGCCATACTGAAGGGATCTAAGGCCATAAACTACGTGCTTCAATTACTGGGATTCACCGAAAAGGACTTAGAACGCGCGTTGCAAGCCATTAGGCTTAAGAGGGAACTCGTGTTCAGGGGGGAGAACGCCAAGCTCCTAGAGAAGCTCAATCAGATAGAGGAGGCCCTTGAGCGTAGAAGGCGGAAGGTGGATAAGGTACTAATAATAGCGTCAGCCACAGGCAATCCACGCGGCACTAGGGTTAAGTTGTTTAAGGAACTCCTAGGCTTCGAGATCGGCGCTAGGCCAGAGTTCATACGTAATATCGTGGACACCTACAAGCACCCAGAGGGCGACATTAAGGAAACGATCCTACAGTTAGTTAAGAAGCTTGGTAAGGGCGGCTTAATCTACGTCCCCATAGACAAAGGTGTGGACTACGCTATAGAGGTGGCGGAGTACCTGAAGGAACGAGGAGTTAAGGCTACAGCCGTGCATAGCAGGAACGTCGCAGCCATAGACGAGTTTGCTAACGGAGAACTTGACGTGCTAGTAGGTGTAGCCACGTACTACGGGATACTCGTTAGAGGCATTGACCTGCCTGAAGTGATCCGCTACGCAATATTCGCGGGACCCCCGAGGCACAAGATAAACCTCAGACTAGAAGGCGTGAAGCCCCAGGACGTTCTTAGACTACTTCCTCTTGTTAGGGATGCTGTAGAAAATAGTGAGCAACGACGCATGATAGACGCCCACATCGTTAGGCTGAGGAGGTACTTAAGGAGGGCGGGAATGGCCTTAATTCAAGTACTCAATGAAGTGCTCGAAGGTAAACGCGAACCAACAACCGTTGCTGAGAAGGAATTCATGGAGGCCTACCAACTACTCAAGGACCTCCTAACTAAGCCCGAAATCCTCGAAGCAATCCGTCGAAACCCCAACGTAGCTGTCTACGAGGAGGACGGCAACCTGTACGTGCTAATACCAGATGCGCCAACCTATATCCAAGCGAGCGGTAGGACCTCAAGACTCTACCTGGGAGGCATAAGCAAGGGACTCTCAGTAGTGATAGCGGATGATGAGAGAATACTTAACGGGCTTGAGAGGAGATTGCGCTGGATGATTGACGACTTCAAGTTCATACCGTTAGATGAGGTACGTCTAGATGAAGTGCTGCCAGAAATAGACAGGACTAGGGAGTTAATACGTAGGATAAGGGAGGGACGAATCCCACGTGAAGTGATAGGTAAGGAAGGACCCTTAAGGCTAAAGACAGCCCTCCTAGTAGTTGAGTCCCCAAATAAGGCGAGAACCATAGCCAAATTCTTTGGCAGACCAAGCGTCAGGGAGTATGGCCGTCTGAAGGTCTATGAAGCAAACCTAGGAAACTATACCCTACTCATAACGGCTAGCGGCGGACATATCTACGACTTAGTCACGGAGCTGAAGGAGGAGCTACCCACGATCCACGGCATAGTTTGCCGCAGATTAGACGGTGAGCACGAACCTAGGTTCGTGCCCGTCTACACTACGCTCAAGAGATGCAATAATTGCGGTCATCAGTTCACAGTCGAGCTGAACGAGCGGAACCCGCGGTGCCCCTACTGCGGATCAACTAACGTGGTAGACTCCGTCAGGGCTGTCGAGGCGTTAAGGGACGTGGCACTGGAAGTGGATGAGATCCTGGTCGGGACGGACCCGGACACCGAGGGAGAGAAGATAGCGTTCGACATAACTAACGTGATCCTCCCAGTGAACAGGAACGTGTACAGAGTGGAGTTCCACGAAGTAACGAGAAGGGCCATCATTAACGCCGTGAATAACCCCAGAAGGATAAACTACGATCTAGTTAAGGCACAGCTCGTCAGAAGGATAGAGGATAGGTGGATAGGTTTTTCACTCTCACGTAAATTACAGACGGAGTTCTGGCATGAGTTCTGTAGGAAGAAGTTAAAGGCACTACTTAAGGCTAAGAAGGACCAGAAGGAAGGTGCACGCATAGACAAAAGAATACTGAATTACCTCGAGCGGTATGCTAAGCTCTGCAAGACCAACCCTAAGGAATACAGGAACCTCAGCGCCGGAAGGGTTCAGACACCCGTACTCGGCTGGATAATAGACGCGTATGACCGCCACATGAAGTCAAAGACGCTCTTCCTGATCCTGCGGCTTGAAGAGTTAAGGTTGGAGATACCGATACCAGAGGATAAGCGGCGGAAGATACACCCAAGTAAGGTCAAGACCGTTATAGCGGAAGTGAAGTACGAGGAAGTCACGGAAACCCAAGTTAACCCGCTACCCCCATACACTACTGACTCCGCACTCTACGACATCTCCTCAAAGTATGGCATCCCGGCACCTAAGGCCATGCAGATACTGCAAGACCTGTTCGAGCTTGGCTTCATAACGTATCATAGAACGGACAGCACTAGGGTCTCAGACGTCGGTATTGGCGTCGCTAGGGAGTACATGAAGGAGAAATTCGGCGATAAGTTCGAGGACTACTTCCAGCCCAGAACCTGGGGTGAGGGAGGAGCACATGAGTGTATAAGGCCTACCAGACCCATTGACGCAGAGACGCTAAGGAACCTAATTAATGAGGGGATCATAGAACCTGTAAGGAGGTTAAGCCGTGCACACTTTGCTGTGTACGACCTAATATTCAGGAGGTTCATGGCCTCCCAATCAAAGCCCGCGGTTGTAAAGAAGGCGAAGGGCGTAGCTAAGGTGACGATACTGCTTAGCGATGGCACTACAGTGAAGCTTGACCCCCTGAACTTCGAGGTGTATTCCGACATAATATTTGATGGGTTCACGGCATTCTACAGGTACTTCAACGTACGTCGAGTACCTGAGGAAGGGAAGTACGAGATCAGTAGCGGATTTACGCTTAAGGAATGGTACCGTGAACCCCTACACACTCAAGCCTCACTTATACGGGAAATGAAGGAGAAAGAGATAGGCAGACCCAGCACGTACGCTAAGATCGTGGACACGCTCTTTAAGAGGCACTACGTAGCCTACATCGCGGTGAAAGAGAAGGGAGGGAGGCGTGAACTAGGCATAGTGCCGCTACCGCTAGGTAGGGAGGTTTACTCCTACTTGCAGTCAAAGTACGAAAAATTAGTTAGTGAAGAAAGAACAAGGTTCCTTGAAAGGAGAATGAAAGAGGTCGAAGAAGGAAAGGCAAAGTATGAAGAGTTACTTGATGAGCTATATGATGAGTTAAGGCAGTTTAGGATTGTGGAGGGCGAATGCTTTGAGCACGGGTAAGGAATACCGCAGGGTAGTGCTTGCAGTAGCCCGCATGAACCTAGATGTAGGGACTAGGGAGTTCGTCCGTAAGGCAGATGAGATCGCACAACACCTAAGCAATAGGGTTTCAGCACTTCTGCTGTCGCCACCTGTACTCCCCCTATACGAGACACTCATAGGTAAGCGTAGATACGGCAACTACAGAAGTAATCTCAAGACATTAGTGAGTAGGCTTTCTTCAATATCTCGGCGTAGAGGCATAACCTTAGTGTTAACGCCAGTTCTCCGAAGGGCAGGTAATAAGCTATACCTAAGTAACGTCCTGATACCCTCGGTGGGGCCGCCCATATTTCGGGGGAAAAGCGTCATACCCGTATCAAGTAAGGTTTCCGGGAGCCCGAACATAGAGATGATTACTATAGAGAACGTAAACATATGTTTCGCAATACTTAACGACTTAGAGGTACCTGAGGTTATGAGGGCTTACGCGTTCCTTGGCAGTGACGCAATCGTTGCGGTATCTCCCCCCATAATCACGCGTAGGCGACCGGAAATGACGTTAATGCTCGCTGCTGCGAGGGCTAACGAGAACGACATACCGATCATAGGGATCGGTGGTTATGCAGAGAATGGAAGCATCCAGCAACCCACATTCATTATAGAGAGGGATGGTCGCGTGGCAGAAGTTGCTAAGGATGCCGAACCAGACATATTCGAAGTTGAAGTACCCTCCATAGGCAGAAGACCTCAGCCAGGCATAGCGAGGAAGTATCTGAAGTTTGTTAGGGATTACATCGTGAAGAACTATGAGGTCCTAAGGAAGTACCTAATTTTCTAGCCCAAAGTGGTCACGCTATCACGCTTATAGCCGTCTTAACATAAGACTCTAGGGGGTAATGAGTTGGGTACCTCTGACGTGGGCAGAGCTATCAAGGTTCGAGTAAAAAACATAAATGACTTAGTCCGTATGGCGGCATCGAGCATTGCTATGGGGCAACCTACGTACATACTGCGTTGTGAAAAGGAAGGGAAAACTCTTTACGGTATAATGGCGGTCTTTAGGGATTTCTACAAGTACTACGGAATACCCCTCTTTTACTATGTCATAGACGATAGTAACTCTGTGCCTAAGGAAGCAAACTACGCATTACTGCGTAGCAGTGACTCCGAAGAGAAAATAGAGTTCTCAAAGGCCGCGAAGACAGGCTACGTAATAGTTCCTATAATTAACGTCGCTGAAATGCCTGACTTCCTAGAATAATCTCAAGGAACCAGCTATGCAGCCACTGCTCAAATAATCTTTAAAAATCCCAACTCTCCAAAATTACGGGAAGGGCCCGTAGCTCAGCCAGGTAGAGCGGCGGACCCAGCGAGGGTGGCCGAGGCTCTTAACCCGTAGGTCCCGGGTTCAAATCCCGGCGGGCCCGCCACACCCTCCATTCACCACAACGCCAATTTTCTGAGGCTCACATTAAACACTTAATTCCTAGGGAGACCTAACGATTAAGTGGATGACGTGAGATCGCCGGCTGACGTAATGATGACGGCTCGTGTTACTGACACCCAATCACGAGTTTAATGAACGCAAGTCATCCGTATTTAAGGACATTGAACCTCGATATTACCCTGATAAGGAGGATTTAACTTCGTATTATTGGGTTACTGATATATGTTTCGTTACGAACCCAGAGTTTAGGAAGGGAAG
>WAOL01000020.1 GCA_015521295.1 Desulfurococcales archaeon | reverse complement strand
CTCTATATCTGCCATACTTATCACCTTAACTTCATGTAGACTTTTTACGTAGTAAGTAATTAAAACTTACCTCTGTATGTAATGGGGTTTTAAACAAGTGATTTGCTTATACTGCTTTAGATTTCATATACATGCGTTAATCATTACATTAACCCATTTCTAGCCGAGATAGTTCCTGCGTAGCAGGCATGCCTTAAGCACTTCTGTGAACTCGTGGAACATACAGAAGGTAGTGACAACTATTCCGTCAGGTGCGCGGCATGTATTAACGAGCACCGGCGTCGCACCCACTCTATGAGCAGGACACGCGTCATACACGGTGTCCCCGACCACTACGGTCTCCTCGGGCACCACGCCCAGCTTCCTCATCGTCCTTAGGAATATCTCTGGGTCGGGCTTCCCTCTCCCTACTTCATCACCACCCGTTACTGCATCGAAGAAACCTGTGATCTCCAAGTAATCCATTATGTGGAGTAAGAGCCTATTAGGGGTTGATGATGCCATTCCGATTAAGTAGCCTTCCTTCTTGAGCATCCTTAGGGCTTGGGTAACCCCTGGGAATAGTGTTATCCTACCTCTCCTCATTTCCTTCATGAATGCCCTATCCTTAACCCACCTTATCTTAGCGTACTCAGACTCACTTACTTTTCCAAGTATCTTTCTAACAATGTCCCTCCCACTCATACCTATGAGTGAGTATACGTCTCCCTCATCCACCGAAACGCCTACGGCGACTTTGAATGCCTTAACCCACGTGGTGACGTGGGCATCAACGCTATCTATTAACGTTCCGTCAAGGTCAAAGATGAATGCCTTTATTCCAGGCCTTATTATTGGGGCGCTCAAAGCACTTCCTTCCTCTCCTCACGCTCTCTCCTGCGTGCCATCCGGGTTATGTGTGCGAGGGCTGCCGCTATGTTGCTCTCAACAGTTTCAGCTGAGCTTAGCAGGGATGACGTATCCGTTTCCACCTCTAAATACTTGCTCAGGATATCTATCACCGCTTTGGCAGCTCGGTAGTCTGCCTCATCGAACTCCACTATAGCTGACCATGTCTCGCCTAGAAGAACTGCTGCGTCTAGCCCGTAGTACTTAGCCCACCCAACTATAGCTCCATTTATTCCGACAATGACGCCATCATCAAGAGGTGTGCCACCTAGCTTGCGAAAGACCTCAACTATCTTATCGTCGTTGCCAGCCACGAAGACTTTCCTTTCCTTGCTTACCTCGGGCACAACGAAGGCAGCAGCCGCGATTACGTGGCCGTCAAGCCCTCTCTCCGTAAGGAACGAAAGGAGTACGTCACAAACTTCATTCTGGCCTTCAGGGTTCTGCGGCTGCGTGTCCGCAGTGAATATTAGGGCTTTACTAGTGTCATACAGCCTCCCAACAAAGAGATCGGATAGTCCGTTCCCCTTAACCATTAGGTGTGGTGGGAAGTATGTTGAGTAGAGTTCAGCAACTAGCGCGCCGCCGAGCGTCTTGAGGAGGTAATTAACTGAGAAGTACCCTACCCTGCCCATGCCTGGGAGGCCTACGAGTAGTGGTTTCCCGCTAGCGGAGAAGTCCTTGAGTACCTTTACGCGTGTGGTCATTACGTCATTACCTTAGTAGTAAGGGGTGTTGAGGGGTAATAAGTTACTTGTCCGCGATAAGCGAGGGGTTTAGTAAGTAACTTTAATAAGTCTGTGTAGGGACGTAAATTACTGGTGGAACCTGCAGACACCTCCGTACGGAGTTGGGATGAAGCAGGGAGCCGGCGGGGTCACTCACACCACCCTCAAGTTCTTGAGTAAATTACCGTAATTCTAACTCGGAACTCCTGCTTGATGAGCCTGCATTTTTATCTTAATGGATCTTCCCAATGAATATGCCTTAGGCACATATTTCCTTATGTTTCCTCAAGTACTCCTCCTGCATTTTCAGTATGTCCCTAGCTGCCGCTATTGGGTCCCTAGTGTCGAAGACCGCCCTACCCACGATTTCCGCGTCAGCACCAGCGCATATTGCTTCTCCTGGGCTCACACCCCTGATCATTATTCCGGGTGATAGTATGACGTGTTTCTTGCCAAACGCCTTACGTATGTCCGTTATGATTTGTGTCTTATTCGCAGGGATTATTAAGGCGTCGGCATTAACGCCGTTAATTATCTCCTTTACCGCCCCATACACGCGGTCGAAAGTATGGGCTGCGCCAGCATGGCTCATCGTTACCTGCAGGATGAGATCGGCCCCTGCATCATGCACGACCTTCTCCAATTTGTCTAAGGCACCTGTTAACCCGGTGAAGGCGTGGGCAACAACGCCGTTGAAACTCGTGTTTAGTGCTTCCTTAGCAGATAACGCCATTATGTCCCCTATGTCTGAGAGCTTTAGGTCAGCGATGAAGTAGAGTTCCGGGTAGTCATTGATGAGATTACGTAATTGCCTGATCCCGTAATGTATGAGGTAGGGTAACCCCACCTTAATACCCACGACGCCTTCGGGCACATTGTCCAGGAATGAAGCGAGCTGCTGGAGGTCTATCGTGGGGGCATCAACAGCGACTACTAATCTACCGCCTGCCTCCCTGATAATCTTATGGATCCTCCCCACTGTTATTACCATGAATTTAGTTCGTCGGGATATTTATTAGTACTTGACGCGGTGAGCAGAGATCAGCCGGTGGTTTCATACTTCATACCCATACACGGGGTCAGGCGCGCGGGTCTCATCACTAGGTACCTTACTCACTATAAATCTTCATTACCTCCTCCATAACTTCATCCTCACTGCGGTCGCTCTCAACTAACTGCCACTTAGCGAATCCTTCCTTACGTTCTTTCGTGCTAAGATGTTTTAACGTGAGCTCACACGCCTTTCTGCTCGGGTGTAGGGCTACGGAAACGTACGCCCTTATGATACCGTCTACTGTTGCTTGTTGGAAAATTAGCTTCTCTCCTGACCCTAACTCCACAAGGATCCTCGTATGTCTATGGCCCTGAGGTACGAAGGCAACTACGCGCACTACGTCGCTTGTTTTCATAACCCTTACTTTGTCCTGTGTCATTAGGCTCTAACCCTATAGGGGCTTAGCTTTGTTCCGGAGAAGCTCTTAACTACCTCCATTCCCTTTCTCGTCATCTTAATTACTGTGGTGTCGCCCTTCTTCTCCTCGACTATTAGTCCTAGTGATGCTAGTAACTTCAGATCCTCTTCAAGTTCCTTCGAGTATGGTCCGAAGGAATAGTTTATGAATCTGTACCCTAAGTCAACGGTTCTTGAGTTCTGTAATGCGTAAATTAACTTGTGGAGCGTGAGCCTGCCCTTTATCTCTCCATACTTAGCGATAACCTGAAGTACTTTTAGAGGCTCAGGAGTAATTTCCCTCACGTACCGTCACCAGCGATTATCTGGCTTGGTAAGAGCATAAAAGACCAGACCTACTTACCGGATTTCCCTACCTTTAAATTAGGGTATTACCTGCGGTAAATACATAAGGGGAGATTAACTAGTAGGCAAGGGGAAGCTGTTGGCATACCAGATGAGTAAGAAGCAATGGGCATTCTCGATAACGTACGGTCAGGGCATGATAGCACTACTGACGATACTCAATGTGTTCTACCCTCAGTACCTGAGTTACACCTTCATAATATTCATCATAGGTATGGTGGTGTTCACAATCATTATGATGAAGTCACAATTGAAGCACATTACGAGTAAGGAGGCCAAGGAGATTAAAGAGGGCAGGAGGCTCTACAAGAGTAACCCCAGTGAAATCAGGGAGTTGCAGGCCAGAGACACGAAGTTAGTTGCTGAGTTAAAGCCCATGATGAAGTCCGCCGGGTTAAGCCTGCTTAGTATGGTTGTAGTGTTTGCGTGGTACCCAATGTACTTTAACTATGCTAGGAACGTCGCTGCCACAACTTCAGACATGTTCATCAGGTTGATTATCTTCCTCCTTGGTTATGAGATCCCGTACTTACTGATTACTTTGCTGAACCTGTGGTCTAGGAGAATGGTGAAGGACGTGGTGCAGGTGGTTACTAACTACGAGGTCTATAATAAAGGCGTGCTGGGTATGGGCTTAACCATAAGGTTTCCCTTAGAGGAGAATGAGGGTGGCGATGCGTACAAAGTAGTGTATAATCCGTCGAGAAGGTTCGTGGAGTTCGTTATTCAGAGGGGGAAGACAACGATTAGGTATAGGCTATATAGCCGGTCCTGCGATAGGCTTGCCGATATCATTAAGCGTTACGGGAAGCCGAAGAACTTTGAGGTTATTCGGGAAGGTTCATCCAGAAGGTAATGGGTGCCTTGGCTCGAGCTAATAAGTCATTACTATGGCGTCATGCCCTTGTTTGTGTGGTGTTATCCCTAGTAGCCCTCATGACGTGCACATGTTTTTCTTCAACACGTCTAGCGCTAGCAACCACGTCCAGAGTGATGAACGGTGTTGGGGTAGGCGATAATAATGTTCTGATACTTTTACAGAACAACACTGTCTGTGAAGCTCATGTGAAGGGCTTCACCGCATTCTCGGCCTTGCTGGTTAATGAGTCGATTGCGGTAGCTTTCGGCACGTTTAAGGAACACCCTGCACTACTCGTGTTAACCACTGGTCAAGGACGTGTCCTCCGTGCTGTTCTCTACTACGTGTTGACTGGCACCGGAGCACTATTCTCGGGAGTTATTGAGGGGAAGCAACATATCGTTGGGGTTGGGTATGTTGCGTCAAATAGTACGTATGCTGGCGTAGTAGCACACGTTAATCTAGACAAGGGGAACGCATCGGCATTCACGTACGTGTTCAACGTCCCAACGTACTTTAGGGACGCAATTATTTACGGTGATAGGGTCATAGTTGCTGCTGGAGTTGGGTTTAGTGGGAAGTACTACCCCGCGATCGCATTGATTTCCGGTAGTGACGCGCGCCTCACTGCTCTGAGCCCCAGCATAGGTGGGCTAGAAGGGTTCGCTGTGAAGGCCATAGTTACTCTTCAAGGTAACAAGACTGCCGTACTGGCTATAAGAGATGGAGAAACCATACTGGTTTCACTTACTAGTAAAGGTTTCCATGCTTACAGACTTGCCCCTAGCAAAGAGTTTGAAGATGTAGGACTGATAATCCATCCTAGTGACGGGGAGACCACCGTGATTCTTAAGGGCACGACCCCGCTTGCTGTTACATTCCCTTACATGAACACCACTCTCCTACCCTTAGTATCGCACTATTACTTGGTAACGGCTAACGGGTCATTCTTGATGGTCGGGACTGAGTATAGGATCTTAATACCGCGTGGGAAACCATTCAAGCTCAAGCTGTCAACGCTTAGCTTAGAGGGATTCAATACGGTTGAATACATTACCAGAGGAAAGTACACTAACGTAGCGATTCATGAAACGATAGTACCCGTTAAGGTTATTAGTTCCTCAACCCACACCACTTCTCAATCTACAATGTTGCCCAGTACTTCAACAAGCTCAGAAGTACAAACCATACGTACTCCCGTGAGGATCCCGGGCTTTACATTAGTAAGTAGCGGCGGAGGAAACGGACTACTACTCATTGCTGTCGGTTGCGTATTGATTTTTGCCTCATTCCTGCTTAAGAGGTTCCTTGGTGTTTAGCATCATTTAACTTTTTAATGTTAATTTCTCCGTAGTTAGTTAGGTGTTTAGCTTGCCCAGCAGTAGCCTGAGTAAGGCATGTAAGGCCCTGGGTGAGGGCCTACCAGTCTTCATACATGACTCTAGCTCTAGGGAAGATGAAGTTGACATGGTGTTCTATGCCCCACTTATAACCCCCAGTAAGGTAGCGCTCATGCGCAGGGAGGGAGGAGGTCTCATATGTTACGCTATGCCCTTAAGCATTGGGCGTGCCTTGGGCCTCAGGTACATGGACGAAATACTGAGGGAGGTAGGGTACAGCGAGCTTGCTTCTAGGCGGTTAGGTTATGGTGACCCACCGAACTTTAGCTTATGGGTCAACCACAAAGATGTAGTTACCGGTATAAGGGATGCGGACAGGGCAAAAACCATTAAGGAGTTAGACACCCTCGTTGAGGCCGTCCTTCAAGGACGCGTGGAGGAAGCTAAGAGCAAGTTCCTTAACGAATTTGTAGCGCCTGGCCATGTCCCCGTGCTCTTAGGGCGTGGGTTAAGTGTTAGGAAGGGGCACACCGAACTTTCCCTAGCTCTGGCTGAGATGGGCGGGCTTAGACCGAGCGTTGTGATAGTAGAGATGCTTGACGAGGGTGGTGCTGCTGATGTGAGTAGGGTTTCACGACTTGCCGAGCGTGTGGGCGGGGTAGTGATTGAGGGTGCCGACATAATTGAGGCTTGGGAGAGGTTCCAGGGTCTCTAGCGCTGGGCGCACTATCTACTTAATACTCTTTAAATCATTATGATTATTTGAGGGAGGGAGCTAAGTATTGCCTAGGTTAACTGTCAACGTGCCCTACGAGGTTCTTGAGAAGATCATGAAGGCTTACCCGAACTTACCTCCGGAGGAGGCAATAAAGCAGTACTTGATTGAGACCGCGTTGAAGGGGAGGGAAGTAGAGCTCCCTAAGACAAGGGGCGGCGGGCTCGAGGCTTTCGCCGCGGGAGTTAAGGAGCATGCGCCGCCAGCGAAGTGCGCTACGCCTGAAGACCTAACTAAGCTTAGGAGGGGTCTTGAGGATCTCCTGAATCCCGTGACTGGTAAGATCGACTCCTTACGCTCACAGTTCGCTACTGTTTACGAGGCTATGGAGAAGATCCTTGAGAAGCTTGAGGAGGTAAGTAAGAAGATCGAGCAAGCACCGGCAGTTGCTGCTCCTAAGGTTGCGGCGCCGGCAGCTAGGGCTGAAGGGGGCGGGCAGGCACCTCCGAGACGTAGGAGGACTTCCGCCATAGAGATACTTAAGGAGCAGAAGGTAATGTATGAGTCAGACATAGCATCGAAGATTAAGAATAGGGACGCGTTCTTCGAGCGACTTAAGAGGGATGGCGCCGTCGTGCTGGAACTAATAGATCAGAGAGTGGCTGTGGATCCGGAATACTGGCAAGAATTCGTCAGGAAGCTTGAAGAGATAAATACTAATTCCGAGCCAGAGTTGGAGAGGGCTTTGGGGAAGCGTGGCTATCAATTACTTAAAGCGTTAATGAGAAGTACTCTAGCATACTTTGACGCGACCGAACGTAAGTGGAAGCTCATGCTAGAAGGTCTAAGCTAGGTGTAGGTGGTAGTCACCTTCACTTAACCTTCATTATCACTGGGCAACCCGCTTATTGTGGGTGCCCTATCACCTAACCGCAGGAAGCCCCATGGCATTGCCTCAGTGTTGTATGAGGCCCACGCATTACCCTCGCTATCCACTACTAACACGCCTGCAGTGTCTCTGCCATAGCTCTTCGTGAGCTCATCAATCGCTCTCTCAGCCGCTTCCATGGCTGGCAGGCCGGACTCTATCTTCTTAATAACATCCAGAGAGAGGAAGGACTTTATTATGACCTCACCTATTCCTGTAGCTACTGCAGCACCCTTCTGGGTAGCATAGAAACCAGCCCCAGGTATCGCTGAGTCACCTACGCGGCCAGGGAACTTCATTATGACGCCGCCAGTGCTCACGGCAGCGGCTAGGCGCCCTTCCCTATCGAGGGCGACAGCACCGACCGTGTCATGGAGGTCTAACCACCCAAGCCTAAGTGCTAGCTCGTAGCTCTTCCTAAACCTGACCACACTACCCTCCCTTATCTTGGCTAGTAATTCCCTGTAGCGACCTATAACACGTTCGGTGGGTCCTGGGTGACGCTCCATTCCTAGGG
>WAOL01000019.1 GCA_015521295.1 Desulfurococcales archaeon | reverse complement strand
GCATTGCGCCCTGCCCTTTGAAGGTATGCCTAGCGAACACATAGGCCTAAATTACGGACACTAGCGTAGCTATTGTGGCCGCTGACAGCGATATTATTAGTGAGTTGAGGATCCACCGCAACGGAATTACGTTCCCCACAGGGACTAGAAGCTTCTTGAAGTTATCTAACGTGAAGTGACTGGGTATCTCGCTTACGGAGCGGTAGATCTTACATCCTCGTTATCTATGTAAACTCTTCCCTTCGTCGGTTTCCTAACCCTGCAATTATTCTGAGGGTCGTCGTTTTACCACATCCGGAGGGACCCAGAAGTATGAAGAACTCGTCGTCGTGAATCTTCAAGTTAACATTATTTACCGCTACTGTCCTGGGAGGGAAGATCTTAGTTACGTTCTTGAGCTCAACAGAGCCCATAGTTCATACCCCCTCACTACTCGAGAGAATGCTAAAAATACTTACTTCCGATCGTAGTATTATCATCAAATCATTGTTTATAATATACTATTACGTTATGGAATTCATTGAATACCTTTTCCTCGGTAATCCATGTTTCCTGTATGAATATTTCCTCATTTATCTTAAACTTAAAAGGTGAACAATTCTTTTCCAGGCAAAAGTTTATAAACTTCCTAAGGAAACCTTATAAAGATTTCGTGTAATCGTGACGCACAAATTACGAGGTGTTCACCTGTGTCAGAAGAGGAGAAATTACGTGAGGAGGGCGGTATTAAGTGCCCTCCCGATAAGATAATTTATGATGAGTTCCGCGGTGAGTACATATGCACAGAAACCGGGGAGGTTGTTGAGGATAAGGTCATAGATCAGGGTCCTGAGTGGAGGGCCTTTACTCCAGAGGAGCGTGAAAAACGCTCACGCACTGGTTCTCCCTTATCTCCTACAATCCATGACGGCGGTCTCTCAACAATGATTGACTGGAGAGACCGCGACGCTTCAGGCAAGAAGCTTGAGATGAAGCGCCGCCTTGAGGTAATGCGTTGGCGTAAATGGCAGATAAGAACAAGGATACAGAACAGCATAGATAGAAACATCACGCAAGCCGCAGGCGAGCTGGAGCGTATAGCCGATCAGCTAGGTTTGCCGCGAGCTGTGAAGGAACGGGCAGCTACAATTTACAGGCAGGCCGTAGAGAAAGGAGTCGTTAGGGGACGAGCTGTTGAGTCAGTCGTTGCTGCAGCACTTTACGCGGCATGCAGGATCTTCAGGATACCACGTACCCTAGATGAAATAGCGCAATACACAAAGACAAGTAAGAAAGAGGTGGCAAGATGCTATAGGTTACTTGTTAGGGAGCTTAATGTGAGGATACCCATTGCTGACCCTATCGATTTCGTACCAAGGATAGCAGCCGCGCTTGGCTTATCTGGTAAGGTGATAAAGAAAGCTATGGAGATTCTTGAGGAAGCCAAGAAAAGAGGCTTAACTGCTGGTAAGGATCCTGCGGGGTTAGCGGCTGCTGCTGTCTATACTGCTGCTCAGCTATATGATGAGAGAAGAACACAGAAGGACGTAGCAAGGGTTGCCGGAGTAACGGAAGTGACTGTAAGGAACAGGTATAAGGAACTAATACAGTACCTCAGGATAAGGGTACCTGAGCAGTAGGGAATGTTGCTAAACATCCTTTTAGTGTAATTAATATTTTAAGAAAAAATGACACATTATTCCGCTTCTATGAAGATTATGTTCTCTGGCGGAATCCCGAATTCTTTAATTAATATTTGCTTAACCCTGCTTCTGTGATCTCCCTGTAACTCTATGTGGTTGTTCTTTACTGTACCTCCTGTCGCTAACTTTGCTTTGAGAGTTGAGGCTACCTTCTTTAAGTTGAAGACCGCTGGATCTAGCCCCTCTATTATGGTTACTTCACGCCCAAACTTCCTCTTCTCAATTTTTATCTTAATGAACTGTTGCTCGGCACCTAGCTGCACACAGAGTTCCTCGGGCAGTCCTCCGCATAGACTTTCAATATCTACTATATCCTTCCCCGACATGACTCACCCTGCTACACTTTCAGAACCGTGAAGACCCCTAAAAAGGTTTGCTTACAGAAACGGAAGTGCTCCCCTTGATGAAGTGCATTAATCTCAACAATATTTGGAAATAGATTCATTCAAAGCTATTTAAGTCAAGAGAGTAGAGAGTCCCATTACACCCAACAATTAACGTGACAGAGCAAAAGGTGACCACAAATAACGTGTAGAGAATAGCATTTTGAAGGAACAACAAGGCATCCTCAAGTGGCTTATTGGTAATGTGATGTTATTAAGGTTCACGCATCACAAAGATCGAGTATAATAGATTAAGATATTAAGGGAAAACACAAAAGTATGCCTTGGTGCGAGTGATGGTCAGTGAAGATGAGATCTTCTACAAGTGCTGGAAGTGTGGACGCGTGTTCAGCATGAGGGAGATAGAGGCATTCGAAGCACGTGAGGCTGCCGAAGGGTATACTTTTATACGGTGCCCTGCTTGTGGCTCAAAAATAATAACTAAAATCAGGAAAGAAAGGTACAAGAAAGTCAAAGCTATATGAAGTCTTTTCCTAAACCCCGTACTAACTCCGTACTTAGCTAAGCGATAATGATATTTAGCTAGCTGTGTCATTATATAGCGAGGGATAACATGGTTATAAAAGTCAGGATAGATCAAGAGAAGTGCATAGCCTGCGGCTTATGTTACGGTATGTGTCCTGACGTTTTCGAAGCCGACGATAATGGTAAGAGCAGACTTGTGGAAAAGTACAGAACATCTTCGAAGGTCGAAGGCGAGGTTCCTGATTCCTTAAGAAATTGTGTTGAGGACGCAAAGAACGGTTGTCCCGTTGGTGCTATTGAGGTAAAGTAGCACTCCGAATGCAGTAAAGTATAAAACCCACTTACCCCCTTTTCCTTATGGCGGAGGACCGTACGGGACTCATAACCGGGTGGTCCGGGGTTCAAATCCCCGCGGGCCCACCACTTCCTTGCATTCAAGCTCTCAAAATTCTATGCATTATCATTACATTATCCAGTAACGATCCCTCAATTAAGTACTAAGCTTACAGCAAGGTTGTTCCGAGTTTACATAACTTTGTAACTTTTAATGACTTCTGACTACTTAGCATTCTTGCAGTAGAGATTCCAGAGAGGCTACTATCGCACAGCAAGATTGCTAGGATATTCGGGGCGACAGAGACAACTGCTATCAAGCGGATCCGTACTAGGAAGATAAGGCGATAGAGGTTAACAGGCGGCGTATTCCATAACAGCGAAGGTAAAGCATCCTCCGTCACCGCGTATATCAGTAGAGTGCTTCAACGCTGGTCAAGTTTCTCAGAGACCCTCTGTGTAACGTTGTGTTTGTAAAACGAGCATGACACCTCTTTTGTAGATCTATTCTCAAAAAGGAGTAAGACAGTAGTTCTCCTCGATAACCCGCGTTGTGGCGAGAGGGGAGGTACCACCATATAAGAATGAAGATCTACAAACTACGCCTCCGATTCAGATATGCAAACAACTGCTTGATTTAATGCAAAACTTCACCAGCGCGATAAACATTGGTGCCAAGTGGCTCCAAAGCAAACGATTTTCATCCAAATGTGTAGGGCGTGGCGTTCCTCGCGAACAGAGCTTGTGAAAGTCCTCCAACACTGGTGAGCGGGAACGATGCATTAACCTCACCCTCAAAGCACCAGCACTAAATTAGAGTTTTCATTAGAATTTGCAAAGGAGGGGAAACGCTTATATAACCCTTCTCCTTAGGTTTCTACGGGCCCGTAGCTCAGCCAGGTAGAGCGCCCGGCATACGGTCCTCCGCCCTTCCCAAGCAGTTCTTTCCTCCCTTTCAACGCTTTGCTCACTTGTAAATGCTCCTACAAGAGCAATATCAGCGACGTGTGAAACGCATAACGTGCCTATCTTAGTGCTACTTGTTCGTTTAAGTACCATATTAGCTTAATAACCCAGTAGTGCCACTCTATTTGTTAAGTCGTAGGAGTTGGAACCCTATGTCCGAATACGTAGGAAACGAAGCAGGTAAACCCCAAACTAAAGTAATGGAACTAAAACCCGAGATGCGTAACATCTACATGACTGTCAGAGTCATAAGTTCTGATGAGCCCAAGACTATAAATACTAGGTCAGGGCAGAGAACTATTAGTGAGGCAATAGTTGGTGACGAGACAGGGCGTGTTAAGTTAACGCTTTGGGGCAAGGCCGCCGGAACTGTGAAGGAGGGGCAAGTAATAGAGATAAGGGGTGCATGGACAACAACATACCGCGGCGATGTTCAACTAAACATTGGTGGCGCTAATAACGTTAAGGTCGTAACGGAGCACAATATACCTGAGGCCGAGAACATACCAGAGGATACGCCTAAAGCACCAGAGGGTTATAGGCCTCCCAGGCGTGGCTTCCGGAGAGGATATGGTACCAGAAGACAGTATTGGAGCAGGTGACCACCGTGAGTGAGAATGAGCTAAGTTACGATGAAATAAGGAACCTGAAGCCGAAGAGACAAGGAATTAGCTTGGGTATGGAGGATGATAACTTCATAGTTGCCCTAGATGAGAGCAGGGCATACACACTAACAGCGGGAGCATATTATGTGTGGATGCAATGCTCCGGAGAGAAGACCGTAGAAGATATAGTTAAGGAATTAAGCAAGGAGCTGAGCGCAGACCCTGAAACTGCCATGAGCGAGGACGAGCTGAAGCCCCCGATAACCATAATACTGAACGAGTTAGCTAAGGTTGGCCTTGTAAAACTTGACTAAAGCAATATCTGTCGGAGACACTAATTACTTCAACACAATTGCAGGTTTTAACCAACGTACCAATCAAAGAAATTATTGCTACTAAGCCTTCAGTGAGCAACTTAAACAAGTGCGTCTTGTGAAGAACCCTATCTGTTGACCCGAAACCTAAAATAGCAGGCTTAACCTTGTCGAGCGAGACTAATGCATCATAAAGGTAGTCTTCCCCTTGACCGAAACAAAGCAATGCTAGGAGAGGAATACACTTCTCAGTTAAGTAATCTATATGCCAATGTATTTTCTTGCCCCTATTAAAGTGCCTTAAAACACGGGTAACGGGGTTTCTTATATTTGCCGACCCTACATATAGATATGTACCTCTGCGTAGACCAATTTTCCCTAGGCTACCAACTTGCATAATAACGTTATTAGGGCAATGAATTAATAGTACGTAACCCGCATATCTGGTATTCAAGGTCACTGCGTATCTGTTCCCTCGCCGCTATGCTTTCCTCATATTTCTAGTACGTACCTTAGCTCGAGACCTAATTTCTTGTACATTCTCATAACATCTTTTACACCCATACGGCGTCTCTCCAAGGACTTCAGGAGGTGACCAACACCGTAGGTTGTGGCGCCGATTGCATAAGTTACACCTGTTGGGTCTGCGGGGAAACAAAGGAATGTTAAGCCAATACCTTGAACGCTTTCACTGATGCTGTCCTCAGCTTCCCGCCCCCGTATGTTAGTGAATTCTCTCCTGATCTCGGTGAAGCACTTAACACACTTCCTTAAGGTCCCACCTTCTTCTCTATATTGCTGAGCCAGTGTCTTAAGGTCCATCCTTATTGAGTTGTACCTAACTTTTCTTCTTGGATGTTCCTGCAACTTTATTTCCCCTGAACATGGTATTTTGATATGTGATGAGACCGGCTTTAGCTGAGTGGTGAATGAAGAGTTACCTCGCTGATTAAGCCTCAACAGCTTCCTCAGTACTCTCATGGATTGAAGTCGGCGTCTCAGAAGACTCACCGGTAACCACGTCAATTAGCACCGAGTCAGCACTCTCTAATGCCTGCAGTAGCTTGAGCCCGAGCTTTGTCAACTTATATACTCTGTAATTCCCTTTTTCTAGAATAAGCTCTATGAGTCCTAAGGTCTCAAGAACGTGAAATGTGGCTAGAACTTCGTACCTGGGTAAGCCAGTTGCTGCAACTACATCACCGGGCGTAACAACCCTTCCAACCATGGCCTCGATTATTGCCTTGAGCCTCCTGCGGAACTCCCTCATTCGCAACACCGTTGGTGAACTGGACTTTAGTCAATATTTAAGGGCGGAACCCCTTCAGAACTCTTTTTAAATGAGTGAGTTTGATGGGGGTACACCTATGCGAAACAGATCCCGTAGGATCTTGAGGAAAGGTGTAAGTGATCTGGTGGTAATATTAGCATTAGTAGCTATTGCAATACCTGTCGCCTTAGCATTGCAGGGATGGCTAGGCTCTCAGGCATCTAAGATGAGCTCATACACGGCAACGCCTCAAGTGAGCGGTGTGTTAGTATCGAAGTCAGTATCATCCACAGGTCAGGTATTCATCATACGTGTTAAGAACACTGGTAGTTACAACTACTCACTGGCGTCAATAGTAGCTAAGGCCATACTTGCTAACGGATCAATAATCCAGGCAACGGTCAGCATAGCGTCAAATCTCGATGTGCTGCAACCGGGCACCACTACCACGTTAAGCGTCGTAGTATCTACAAAGGCTGATGTAAAAACAATAGTGTTGACCCTAGAGAACTTGAACACAGGTAAAGAAGAAACACTAAATGTAAACGTTGCATGATATCTCAAAATATAGTAAATTTTTCAACTAAAAATATTAATGTTTATTTAACGGGGTAATGCATGATGACGGAAATTATTGTAGAATATAGGGTTGGGACAGCCAAAGTAACAATAACTAGGGATGCTGAGGGATCCTTCCAATATATTGTTAGAGAACAGGAAATCGAAGACGTCAGGGAAGAGATCAGAAAGAACATCGAAGTAATAATCATGGGCAGCGAGGACAGCGACAACGATATGTACTCTCCCGTAAAGACCGCCATAAGGTTTCTTAAAACACGCAAGAAGAGAAAGCTGCCTGAAGCTAATATCGCCTATGCGTTTCGGAAGGAGCTTAAGTACAAAAAACTCCAGGTACTAATAGATGACCCATATGTCGAGGATATCTCAATAGTTGGCCCGGGTAATGTTTGGGTCAGACATTCATACATAGTTTCACGTGACCCGCATGCCGACTACATCAAGACCAACATAGTTATGAAGGATATGTTTGAATTCTTAGAATACATGAATTTGCTTGCCGAGAAAGCAGGTAAGCTCATAAGCAGGGCTACCCCAATAGTTGACGCTAACCTCCCTGAAAGTGACGGTGGGCACCGGATTCACTTAGTACACCCAGATATAGCGGACGGTAAGGGCGAGATTGTAATAAGGAAAAAGAAGTCAAGCACGCTAGTTAGGGTGAAGGAGCTAGTAAGTAACGGTATGTTGACACGGGACATAGCGTTACTTTTACAGGATATAATAATGAAGCGTGGCTCAATATTGATAGTAGGTCCTCCCGGCTCGGGCAAGACAACATTGTTGCGCGCAATACTTTATGATTTAATTCCACATGACTGGAAAGTAGCTATCATAGAGGACACCCCGGAAATAGACCCTCCTCAGGGGAGTTGCTGGGTTAGGTATGTCACGCCGATGTACCGCATAGCCAATGGTGACTCCATAGAGTTTGACCAGATGGCCTTGACTAAAGCAGCTCTTCGTTCATCCGTTAACCGGTTCATCGTTATAGGTGAAACAAGAGGTGCGGAGGCTAGAGTGCTCGTTCAGGCAATGAACATGGGGATGGGAGGGTTGACAACTTTTCATGGAGGCTCCGCCGAGGAAGCCATAATGAGGCTGACATCCCCTCCAATAAATCTGACAGCACAACAAGTAGCCATGTTTAACCTAATAGTCACGCTAAACTACGTAGTGGAGAAAGGACTTAGAAGAGCCGTAGTCGCTATAGATGAACCCGTTTACGATAAGGATGAGGATTCCCTTGTGTTAAATAGTATATATGAATATGGCGAGAACGTAACCTACAATATCTTACTGTCGAGGCTACAGAAGATTAGCGGGATTAACTCCAGCAAATCCCCTGCAAACCTCTATGCCAAGGTTAACAAAGCCCTGGAGGTAAGCTAGCAATGTTCATGGAGTCCTTAATGAAGTACCCCATGAGGTTATTGAACAGTTACCTTTCAGTTATATACACCCTTAGAGTTCAGGCTGGCATGAGATTATCAATGACGAATAACGAGAACAGAAACTTACTACTGAAAATTTTACTTCCTACACTAATGGGAGGCTTCATAACTGCTATGGATAAACTCATCTTAAACACGTCAATTAGTACGCTCCCACATACGCTTAACATCATCCTCGAGTTGCTTGCCTCCCTACTGTTACTCAACCCCATACTTTACATCCTTTACTTGTTAGCTAAAGCACGTGCGCGAGCCAAGAGAATTGAGAAGGAGATGAAGTATTTCATAATTTCGGAGTCTGTCATAGCATCAGCATCACCCAACATAATTGATGATTTAACATCGCTTGGAAACTTACATGAGATTTTTAATCAACTGTCGAAGGAATCCACACTGCTAAGGAGATTACGGAAGTTAATGACTACATCCGAGGTCGTCCACCTATATAGTAAGTGGATTAAATCAAAGTTCGTTGGGAATCTATTAAGCGATTTCGTTTTCGCTCAGAGTCTAGGGATGGTTAGGGCTTGGCTAAGAGAGAAAGGCAGAGAACTGCTTGAAGAGTTAAGAGTAGATAGCCTGAACAGGGTGAAATTTAGGGCTACGATATCTGTACTATTCGCCGTGCTTTTAGGTTATGTCCCTCCGATTATTCTTGCCTTGAGCGCGCTAATGGGTGGTGGAGTAGTTACTAAAGCACTAACTATGACGTTAGTGCTTTGTCCTGTATTCTTCTTGGTTACTCCACGTACACCTAAGCATTTCGAGATACATTTTAGGGAATTACCACGCAAATACCTAATTGCTGTGACAGCCGTAATAGTTATTCTCATATCCAAGTGCGTTACTGTGGTGTTCAAGCAGAGCGGTGAAGTGCACGCGTTGTTTCTATACTTGGTCCTATTAGGGATTACTTTAACTGCCTTAGGGCTATTTCAGGTTTCAAGCATAATTAACGCTGTTTACGAGGCACGCCAACTCTCTAACGTCCTACTGACTATCATAGAGGCACCTTTGAGTGTCGGTAATGCCCTAGCAATAGTCAAGGAAGTGCTTAATCGAACTAATTACAGGGTTTTCAAGGAATTAAGTAGTAAGATTAACCTGTTATCTGCATATCCTGGCATCCTCAGCAACGCTAGGTTATGGATAACTAAGTTTACCGTGTACACCATAATGAAGGGACTGACGTACGGGACCCTTAATAGGGAGAACCTAATGAAGTTACGGAATCTCGTAACCGAGATGCTTAGGGAATTCAAGCTCTCATTATCAACAAACGCCATAGTTGCCATGTTAGCACTTGCATTACCCCTAATACTCAATTATGTCGGGACACTTGGAAGTACCTCAGTAATACCTCTAACAACGCTATACATCGTCATATCGTCGTTGGTCTACTCGAGTTACGCGTCCTACGTAACCTTTGGCAAGATATCTAATACCTTACTTCCCGGAGTGGTTTGCATTGAACTAGCATTCCTGCTGAGGTGACCTAAGATGATACCTCAACCACTTAACTTAATCCCGTGGAGTACCATCTTTCAAGAATCCCTCGCTAGGAAGGCAGAGTATTCGCTAGTGTCCAGGCATGGACACGTATATTTAATGAGAAACACTGCGGGCGACCTCTCACCCGAAGAAGTCTTTTACGAGGTATTCCTTGAGGGAACCGAGTTACGTGTAAGGGAAGTGAGTGCATACAGCGACCCTAAGAGAAGTGAGTTTCGAGGCGTAGTGGGTTCTCTAGTGAAGTTTACTAAAGACGGATTCTCCGTCGTTACCCGACATAATGAAAAGTTAAGATGTGGAAAGAATACATCAAGGGTATTTCGAATACATGACAAGGTATTGCTGGCATGTACTGATAAAAATCATGCTAAGATAGTTTCTCCTGCAAGCGGGGATCTTACAGAGATTAAGAATACCGTGACCGCTAGGGGGACATGGACCTACCTAATTGCAGGCAACCTACGAGGAGATACGTTAGTGTTGATAATTGATCCCTTGAGGGGACTTTTTCGGGAATATCGAATAACTAATTGTGTGCCAAGTGATGCAGTGTGTGGTGACTCACTATGTATCATCAAATGCAACAATGAAGAATACTACGCAGTAACATTCAATGATGTTCACGCAATTCCTGCCGGTCTCTCCCCGCTTACTAGTTGTGGAAATAGCGAATACTACTTCGATATAGAGAATAACTTACTGACAAGGTACCTAAACGATGTTTTAGAACCTCTAGTGGACGTCAAACCACAGTGCTTAACCTGCTATGATGATACCGATGCAGTGCTTACTGACAGTACAGGAACATACCTGCTTCACGGGAATACCCTATTTAGACTCACGGAGTTTCCAGCCAGGGAAATAGCGTCAAGCAAACCTGTAATCACTGTAAGGGCAAAAGCCGGTAAATATCTTGTAATTAATGCCTCCAAAAGAGTCACAGGTGAAGCGTACGCAAAATCATGCACACCGACTGCTGAAGGACCCATAGTGTGTACTACTGATGAAGGGATCGCTGTCTTAAGTCCTTTCGAGTTCTTCAATCCCAAAATTAAAGTTCTAAGAGATTCCGTGAACTTCGACGGGTACGTGATAATAGAGATAGAACCATGGTCCCCCGGCAGTAGCTACGACGTAAAAGGACCGGTTACCGTGGTTAACACTGTAACAACGGGTTCTAAAGCAATGGTAGCACTAAGACCCCGAAGGCTTGGATGGAGCGGCAACGTTGTATTTAGTGTGAAACTACCTATATATCACATATCATCAAACCTTCGTATAGTATCGAAAGAACCAACCTTAAGCGAGGTATCAGTAATTGACTGCGCGTTCCTTAAGGGAGGATATCTAAGGGGATCGAGCTTTAACTTTAAAGCGACACTCGAAGTGACCATGACATCGCCAGTACCTGAGGAGCCTTCTTTAGAATTAAGCTGTAACTCGTTGAAGGAGTATTATGTAAAGCTCTTAAGGAAGGAGTGTACGTTGAGCAATTCATGTAAGTTTATCTTAGAAATATTAGGCTATAGTAGAAATAAATGTAAAATTCCTTTCGAAGTCACTGTTAGGTACGGCATGGGTGATGCGTACAGAGTTGGTAGGTCAATAATAGACTTAAGCAATTACGTCTTAGAAAACCCCCTTAGTTCAAGTGAATTACTAGTTAACCACTTAAATAGTCAAACAACCGTAGTGGAGAGTGTTAAAGGAGCTAAGCTCCTGGTGCTATGCAGTAATGGCTACGTTTTTGAGGGTACAGGTAGCGTAACTGTCTCAGAATGTTTAGAGCCGTTACTAGTAACTGAGGAACTTGTAGATGGTGACTACGTATGGCGTAAGGAGTACAGGCTCAGGTGCGATGCTAGGTACATAGTTACCGGTGGCTCCACCTTCAATGTAACTAAAGCTGAGGGCAGGGAAGGAGGCATAATATGTAGGAGCTCCTTAATCATGGTGCCGCATAACCCTGAACTACGTGTATATATCGATAAACTTCAAGTGCATAGTAATGGCTCTGCAGAGATCCTCCTGGGACTTGAAACAAACGTACCTTCCCTAGTTAGCGTTAGGTGCGGAGAAACACTTACACAGGGCTTCGTAGAACATAAGGCAAACCTACTCACAAAGTGTTCAATACATGACGCCTTAGGCGGCATTGACGTGATAGCAATTCCTGTGGGTACGAACAAAATTTCCCAGCATGAGATAGGACCCCGGGAAATTGCGCAATTAATACTACAAAATGCGGTAAGAGTAGCTAGGGCTCTTTTGGACATTGCTTTAAGACCGAAATTATTTGAGGTGAGTAATCATGCTCAAGGACATACTTAAAGCACTCAGAGCTAGGGTACGGGTCCTGGACAAAAAGATACCTAAAAGGGCCCACGCTGGTAATGAGTCACAGGCTTTCGAAATTCAGGGGGATCACATTATTTTAAGACATAAGGATAAGGTATGCTGCCGTAAGTTACTGTTAATAGAGAATATTTCCGGGACTCTAGCTGACATGGGTGTAGCTGACTTACTTCACTACCTTCGAGGCTACTTCAAAACGCTAAACCTCGGGTTTCCCTTAGAAATTAGAACTTACGTTGTACCCACAGATAGGGACGAGTACTTGAAGGAGCTTGAGAAGCACATTTCCACGCTAGAGATCATGCTTGAGAGTAACCCATCGGCTGTCAATGTACGTAAGAAGTTACAGCACCTTAAGAAAGTGCGGGACACCATAGTTAAGGATGGAATACCACCGATCAGCATGGTGGCGTTAATGATCGTGGAAGCATGTGGTGAGGATCTTGAGCAAACCCTCGAGGAGTTAGAGAGGAGGTGCCGCATAGTTAGGAACACGTTTTCATCCTTAGGCATAAGGGTAGGCCCAGTAGGGAGGTTGAGGAGGCGCTTCCTGCTTAGGCTATTTTTTCGACGCGATCCTTGGCCAAGAGGTGACGGCATTACAAAACTTACCCTGAGAATTGCTGGTTTGAGAACATTCGCTGGGGCTGCAACTTCACTCCTATACCCCTTCATAATATCTAGCACTGCGCTCGCTACCGCTAGCTCTAAGGGCATCTACCTAGGTAAGGACCCGGACTCGGGAGAAGGGATATTTTGGGATGCGTCTAAGTCGCTGTCACCACATGTGCTAGTCGTCGGACCCACAGGATCGGGTAAGACCGAATTCCTAGCTCTACTAGTAAGCAGGTTACTATCGTTTTTCGGTAAAGGGTCGATAATACTTGACATAAAGGGTGAGTACCCCTCTAGGCTTGAGCGTCGTGGAGTACCGTTCAAGCACTATGTGCTGGGTGAAGACTTAGAGCTTAACTTGCATGACTTAAGTAGGCTTTACCCAAAACGTCTCCGACCAGGCATCCTAACCGACGTCATTGTTAAGTCATATGAGTTACTTAGTAAAAGGGAACTAGTGTCCGCTGTTTATAGGGGGGTTGAATACTCACTAAACGTCGAATGTCAAGACATACTGGATTGTTTAAGACAGTACGTTGAGTCTTATGAGGAACCCTACGTAACTTACGTCATCTCTCGTGTAGCGTCAGAGATTAAGTCTGTCTATCCCGGCACCGGGGTAAGCCTCACATCTCTTCTGCTTGAAGCGTTAAGTGGGAATCTAAGGGAGGTTGCAGTGCTTGATGGTAGCAAGCTTGCGTCTAGTAGCCGTAACCTAGTGAACCTAGCGATATGCTATATGTCGTCAGTGATCAGGGCCGTGATACAGTCATCGAAACCGTCCATCAAACCTTTTCGCTTCAGGACAGCGTTGGTGCTTGATGAGGGGTGGCTCTACGTTCAAAGATTAACCGAGGAGGTCTCCTCACTTATGCGTCTCGGAAGAAGCTACGGTGTGATGGTATGTATAGCAACGCAAAGCGTCGATGACCTCCGCGTGTTAGGCTCTGGTGTAACTAATAACTTAGGTTTACTCGTTGCTATGGCTTCACCGGACCCAGGTTACTGGGAATCACTGACAGGCTTTATGCACTTCCCCTCACGCGAAATACAGCGATTCACAACCCTACTTGGTAGGGGGGAGGGAATCGTTAGAATATCGCCTGATCCTAGACCGAGGGTAGTTTCGTTTAAATCGTAGTCTCACGGGATCACTTCCTCAGCGAGGATGCTCATGGTGTGCAGTTGTTTCACCTGCACGTTCCTCGATACTGTGTCAAGTACAGCGTAAGTTGCTTCCTCAGCTAAGTACCCGCTTAACGCGCCCGGATTCACGAGCAGCGCCGTACCTCTTCGCTCAACCTTATATCTATGTGTGTGCCCAAAGAGAACTAGACGGTAGTAGCCTGATAGCGCTATGGCGGTCGCTATCTTCTCAGTGAACGCCACGTCCTTAAACCCGTGCACCAAGAATGCCGGGAGTCCCCCTAGGTCTGCTTCGACTGGTTGCGGAGCTATGTTACGCTCTATTTCCCTCAGCATGCTGATGTCGCCATCATTATTACCGAGGACACCAACTATTGGTAACTCCGGTTCCTTCAGCTTTAGCAACGTGAATGGTGAGGTGAAGTCCCCTAAATGCACCACGATTTCGGGTTTTTCCTCCGGTATGACATATTTCACCAGGAGATCTACGTTGCTTAAGTTGTCGTGGGTATCAGATATTATCAACACCCTCAAGTGTTGCACCCCCCCCCACTGAAGATGGATACGGGAAACCTTAATTACACCACGGCAGAATTCCACCTTAGCTCTTAGATTACCTAGAGGAGAATCTCTAGTACACAAATGTTTTAACTCTTAAAGATGTGGTTGATTTGCATGAGGTGTTAAACTGTTGAATATAAATATAAGAGGCGATAGGGGGAGTCGAGCGATACTTGTTTCAGCTCTCCTCCTGTTCTTCATAGTCATTCCTATATCAGCTATGTGGAGCACTCGCTTAGGAATTAACGTATCCGTAAACACTGGCTCATTTGATCCTGGAATCCATTCCTATAAAGGATACTTCATAGAGACGCACTGTGTCTGCCATAGTTGTTGCGTAAGTAACGTAACGCGACTCTCCCCAGATGAACTCTACCTAAGCCCAGACGGCAGCTCACTAATTCTCGACATAAGCTTGTGTGATGACAATCACCACCATAACGGAACCACGTGCCACCACTGTCACAGCGGTAGGAGTTACTACGTCCTAATAGGGATACTAGTTAAGAACTACGGCACAATCCCAGTAACCCTCCAAGGCGTGAATATTTACGACCAGAACCCTTCAGGCGGCGTATGGTCCGTATACAAGAAAATATACTACGGCCCCATAACTCACCTACCCACAACACTCTGGAACACTATAAGAGGATTAATCCTACCGCCGGGAAACACCTCACCACCAATAACGCTTGACCCCGGAGATTACACCATAGTAATACTTATATTAAAACTAGAGCCTGGAGACTATGACCTAGTTATAACTCCGGCATTCAGTCAGTTTAACCAAGGCTAATTAATGAAACCTTAACATATACCTACGCCTCATTCATGAAATAATTAACCTTAAGTTACAGGGACAACGGAACAACAAAATGCCAATCACGCCAGAACTTGCCAGTTCAAAGTAGTCGAGTAAACCAAGGCTAAAAACAGATGCTCTATGGCGGGCCCGCCGGGATTTGAACCCGGGACCTCCGGCTCCGGAGGCCGGCACCCTTTCCTGGCTAGGCTACGGGCCCACTTCCAATTTTATCATGTAATTTTAATGC
>WAOL01000018.1 GCA_015521295.1 Desulfurococcales archaeon | reverse complement strand
CCTCATATTTAGGGCTTTCATGATTCTCATTATTTCAGGGCCTGTTGTCTTCTCCCCTACTAGGGCCCCGTAGTTATTCGCTACGAGGCCAGTCTTAATAAAGGCTACACCGAAATTAACGGTTCCCACATCTAAGGGAACTCCGAAAAACTCCGAGAGACCTTCTAACTCATCATCACTCACATCTGGATGAACCACTCCTCCCTTATCCGTTATGACAGCCACGGACCCAACAGTAGGTATGCCGGCTATTGAGCCCTTCCTAAACCTATTGACATCCAGTATCCGCACCATTCGCTCTAATTCGTGATCCTCGATCTCCTTGTGGAACATCACGGCTTTATCATTAGCGAGTATGATGTTACCTAAGGCTGTGAAGACCGTGTGTACTACGTGCACGTTTAACCCTACATCCCTTAACTCCTTAACCTCCTCTTCCTTAGCTAGGCGAGGTAACAGTATAGCTCTGTCATTACCGGCAACAAATATTCCTAGTAAGGGCGAATCATCTACACTGGCTTCAATGACTTCAACACTGAGTGTGTCGCTAATTTTCCTCTTAACTTCACTCTCGGTTCCCTTTGGAACTAGGGCTACCTTATTATTCGCGAAAATATACACACCAATGTTAGGATTACCACGGATTCTCAGGGTGTCAAGCGGCATCAACACTACCCCTGACTCTCAGCCTCACTGGCGCGAACCTCGCCAGCCGTAACGGGTATTGCTAGGACTGCCTTGAGTATCTTACCTTCCTTGTCGACCGGAAGAACCCTCACCGCCACTCTTCTGGGAGGCTTATCGTAGGCTCTTGAAAAGATATACTCGTTAATAGATTCATCTATTATGATCTTCTCCGCTTTAGTATGCCTCTCCAGAAATTCCCTTATCCTCTTAAGCGCCCTCGGGGCTCTACGTGCCCGACCCGTCCAGTACAGCCGTGAAAGGTTTATCACGTATATCCTCTCGTCCGGCATCCTAGATCACCACTCCCTCCAGACCATCATTAAATATTACCTAACTTAGATCTCCTCCAATTACGCATACGTGGCCTGTACGGTACCTTCCTCAGAGTTTTTATCACTACCCACACCGGTATTGATGAGTTACTCTTGAGTGCCCTAGCAAGGCGTAGTTTCCGCGCGACATGCTTATTACGAGCCATTTTACTCACCTCTTCTCCCTAATCCTTATGCGGAACTCACGCCTACTTCTGGAGTCAACTACGTACAAAATCTGTTTTAAGGTTTCCTCATCGATGATCCTTGTTAACTGCCCTGAAAGTGCCAGACTGACGATGTATTCCTCAACGGCGTTGGCGAGTTCAGGCCTCACTAACTTCACATTAGTTAAACGCGCCCTAGCTTCCGGAGTCATTACTCTCCTCAAGATTTCCTGCTTCTGCGCCTCTCGCACTAGTTCCTCCTGCCTTCTTTTCTCCTCAGCTTGCTTCCTTAGTAGGGCTTCTAGCCTCCTTCTTTTAAGCTCCTCCAACTCGGCATCATAGTACTCATCACTCACTTCCTGGAACCTCCATATTTACTTAGCTCTGGTATTTCCTTAACCACCTCTTGAAATACCTCACCAGCTATTTTATCCATTATTGACCTGCCCTTAGGCGTGAGGACCCTACCCTTATTACCCTTCTTCGCGACAAGTCCTGCGCGCTCAAGTTGCTGAAGTATTTTCCTAATATGCGAGCCACCAGCCTTCCTAAAGTGAGGGGGAGCCGATCCCCTATCCTTTAACCCTCCATAAATAGTCCTAAACCTCTCTATCCCTAAAGGCCTCCCGGCTATGTATAACTTCCGCATGATGCTTGCTGCCCTAATATACCACCAGTCAGGATCCTCTGGAACCTTCTCCTTATGCGGACCCGTCTTGACAAATAATGCCCACTCAGGGGGCTCTACCGCACGTACATTCCCCTTTAGGTACTGGGCCAGCGCCCTGATGAACCTATCAGCCGGCACTTCCTTCACGTTCACCATTGCACTCTCCCTGCTCCTCAGAAACTACCCCTGAAGTTTTATTAAGCTTTACACTTACTAGCGTACCGTTGCCCCCAGAGCAGACCTACTGACTTCCTCCCCACCCTAAAGGGTGAGGGTTCCCTTTAGGGGGGTTCATTAGTTCCCCGCATCTATTCGGGGCTACGTCTTTCATTTGCGGGGCAGTCAGCGGGGTAATAAATAGCCTTATTTTACTTCCCAGAATTATCGTCTGGCTGAGTGATGTTGAGCGACGACAATCGCATAAAGACTGAAAAAGTAGAGGTAAGGAAGTCAAGTGCCTCTACGGACCTTGCAGCCGGTCTTTTCTACTTTTCCATGGCGTTGCTCTTCTCTGTATTGATATCTTATGCGATCCTATCGCTTACTCGAGGACCTTACATAGGCTATAGAGTACCCTACTACCTCTTAGTATTGGCTCTAGCGGCATTCCTCTCAACGCTAGTATTCATCGTTGCAGCAGTAATCAAGTACACCAGGAGGATTATTTACGCACTCATATTTTCCCTACTCTCAGTAACCGTGAGTTTCTACCTTTACGCATACTACATCATTCTGTCCAGACATCTTAACGTCATGCCATTGCCTTGCATGCTCTTATTAGGTAATGGAGCACACAGCACGTATGTTGTGGATCTAGGACAAATAGCACTGATCATAGCAGTTCTGCTGGCTTATGTACTTCGCAAGCATGGCCAAGGGGCAGGTAACACTAGTCAAGATCGTTGAGGATATACTATTTTGTGAGAAGGAACGTGATGTTTTTAAGTCTCTAGAGATTGAAGCTATTGGTGCCGCGGTAGTATAGCCCGGCCAAGTATGCGGGCCTCTCGAGTAAGGGCTTGAGCCGGCCCTGCGTGGACAGCCCGTGACCCGGGTTCAAATCCCGGCCGCGGCACCACATGTTAACTCAGCAGTATTTTCTCGAGTATCCTTACTTGGGTAGTATACTTAGTAGCTCCTCACACGCATGCATAATGCGGGACGCCACAACCCAGGTCTCAAGGGGCTTAGGGTATATCGCATAGACGCTTCTTGCTAACGCCTTCGTTTCCTCCTCGAAGTCACCATGAGGAAACGCACCTATGACTATAGGGGCATTGTGCTTGAGCGACTCAGAGCAAATCACTGTTGGGTTTCGAAGCTCTCCCCACTCACTCAACAAAATTACGTTATCAAAACCCAGCATCTTCAGAAGCGAGCTCAGTGTTGCTGGTTTCACCGTTATTAAGGGCTTATCAGCTTGAGGCGGTATTTGCCCCTCAATAAATAATTGCTCCATTAAACCGACGAACCTGTTGTAATTTCTAGGTATTCTAGTTGCCGGATCTATAAACAACACGTAGTCATTCAAGGTATGCACGTAAATCCTCAGTTTCCCTTCTAAGTTAAGTGGTGATGAAAGAAGCTCCAGCAACGTAACGTGAACTATATCTGGCCTGCCCCTTTTTTCCCTTTTACTAAGGCGCTTCATAGCATGGTAATGTAGCGAAACATCAAGTAAAGTCTCCGTGGGTTTTCGCCCTCGCCTCCGCGCATTCTTAACCACCGCGGGGTGCCCAGCTATTTGCTGAGGCACTAACTCAAGACTTGCCTCAGCGAGTATCACTGTAACATACTCGCCACTCATACTTACCCCGATTAGATGAAAGCTAAGTCCTCTATAAAGCAAAGCACCTTAATTTACAGGGCTCCCATGTAGTTATGCGGGAGAAACAAGTGCGGAGAAAGTTAAGAAACGCGAGGCGGGATCTAGCATACCAACGAGCGTTAATACTATACAGCGAGGCCGTTAAGGCCCTCAAGCAAGGGATGACGGACCTCTCACGCAGGTACATAGCGTTAGGTCTAAGGCTACTGAGCAAAGCCGACGTTAGGAAACCAGTTAAGTACAGGAGGTGGATCTGTAAGAACTGCTTAGTACCCTTAGTGCCGGGGGTTTCATGCCGCGTTAGGATACGGAGAAATAGGAAACAAATTATAGTTACGAAGACCTGCTTACACTGTGGGTACGTGGTGAGGACACCATGCCTAAGGGAAAAATCAAGAAATCAGAGAAAGTCAAGCGCGTAATCGCCGGGGAGCCACACGTGCGGATAGGCAAGAACGGAGTGACGCCTGGCGTAATCGAGGAGATACGCACCTGGTTAAAACGTGAAGGCGTAATAAAAGTAAGGGTAATGAAGTCCCTAAAGCGGGCAGGGGCAGATATCAAAGAAATTGCTCACGAGGTTGCCTCTAAAGTTAATGCTGATGTAATCGATGTCAGAGGTAATGTTTTCGTCATAGTCAGAAAGCAAACTAAACACTAAGCATAGGTACGTGTCGCGTCAAATGAGTTTCTACCGCGGGGCCTTCATAGACAGGGATAACGCCAGCCAAGCGCGGAAACCACGCGTATTCTGATGCCTGGCTTTATATTATCCTGGATAACTTTGATGGAGAAATCAATCGGGGGTTGGTGCCGCCGCGGGGATTTGAACCCCGGACACCCCGGTCTTCAGCCGGGTGCTCTCCCGGGCTGAGCTACGGCGGCTCCGAGGATTGATTGTTTGAGTGGCTATTTAAGTTTTACAACGGGTGATTGCGCGGTGTTCATGCTTAACCTAGGCGTGCATCACAGGTCGAACACTACTCTAAGTACCCAGCAACCGTCAACGTTCTTCACTTCCATTAGTGAGTACGTCACTGCCTTTACCTCCGTACGTATCTCGTGCCTAGATGGGTCGAAGACCTCACCCCACGCGCTTGCCTTATATGTGTATTCATCGCCGATCTTCTTAACTTCGTAGACTTTGAATTCGGAGAAGACTAAGCCTTCAGCATCATGCAGTATTAGTAGATCCTCCAACCACCTGTACAGCACGCCTTCCAGGTCAACTCCGGTGCCGCTTAAATCCTTCTTAATAAGCGGGCGGACCTTGCTTGTATCTGTCATTATCTCGAACATTCCTTTTGCCATCCACTCGAACGCTTCCTCAAGAGTTCTCCCGGTTGCCTCAACGTAAGCATCTGCTGTGTGTTCAAGGAATCTGAAGTAACCACACCTCATGATACCGCCCAGCCTTCTTGGTAGTCTGAGGCGCTAAAAGCTTAAACCCCCTACGTCCTTAAATTGTATGGCGGCGGTCGTCTAGCCTGGTCTAGGACGCCGGCCTTCCAAGCCGGAGGTCCCGGGTTCAAATCCCGGCCGCCGCACCAGATCACCTTTCGACAGCGAACTAACCATAAATTAATGATAGTTTCTCACGGTGACAGGTAAATGCGGTCTTCAGCATTTCCGGCTCAAATCATCCATTATGTCACGAGACCCTCTTCTCATCATACGACCGCTTCAATTAATACCTAGAATCAGAGACTTTAATCATATTCACATCCATCTAGGCATTGTAATTCATGGTCGCGAATTTACCGTCATTTAAGATAAAATTAAAACGAGCGATCTATGCGTATGCTTTTAAGAGAAGTTCTCCAGCCTCAGTTATGCCTGTACGACCTAGCAGTCCATACGCCCGTAGCTGTTGCAATGTTTTCTTGATTTCATCAAGCGATATACTGGTAACTCTCTTTATGTTGTTGTAGATTATCTTGACTTCCTCATTTATTAGAGTCTTCACGTCTTTTTGCGCATACAGTTTCTTAAGAGTCCCTATGTTCTCCTTAATGATTAGTAGTACATTGTAATGCGTGGGCGTTATCGATATTCTTGACTTCAGTAACTCATTAGTTGATGCCATCGATATTACGTCCTTTACTGCTCTTCCAAGATGTGTGAGCACCACCACGTCGTTTGGCAGGACGTCAACTAAGCCCTTTGATTCTGCTTCAGATATTGCCCTAACAACACCGCCCTCATCGACGTTTAATGTATTAGCAATGTTCTTCGCCAGCTCATCTATTTTCATACCTTTCGCTGGGACCTTATGCACGATGTTTGCATCGTATATCGTTAGGAAGGGCTTCTTGCGAATTCTCTTTGCGATATTTATGAGGAACCAGCCTCGTTCGGTTATGTCGTTAAATATTATGCCTAATTCCCTACCTTCCTTAACCCATTCTGCCTTCGGAGGACGACCGATTACTGTGTAGGTAGCTGATTTAACCGCGGATGATGTGATGTTTCTGTCAAGGTCTCTGAACTTGGAAAGAACCTCTAAGCCTATATCTGTTAGTTCGTAAGTGTCTTTCGAGCGCTTCTCAACTCTTTTTACAAGTTCCTTAGCTTCGAGAAGGTGGAGGATCTCACCTAAGTTAACTCCGGGAACCTTATCCCTTAAGTCACTGTATGTGGGTACGGGCTCCTCAGGCGGGTACTTCTTGGTGAACTCCTCAATCGTTTTCATGACTGCAAGTTCCTCGACGGATATGGAGAACGGTACTATTACGTCCTCCACCTTGGTTTGCTCCTTATAGCTTTCGACAAGCTCCTTACCCATGCTCGTTGTTTTTGTTCCTGTTTTGAGGTGCATGCGCTCTAGTTCGCTTATCTCTGCTTCACTTAGGTCTTCCCTCTGCATTAGATCCACGATTCTCTCGTCTATCAGGATTACTGAGTCGTAGATTGGAGTCCTCAGCAGGGCTCGACGAACCTTCCTACCTACTGGTGTTAAGATGTACGTGCTTCCCTCCGGTGTTGGTGGTGATATTCTAAGGAGCCTGGTTGCCTCTAACGCGTTGACCACGCTGTTCCCATAACCGCCGGAGTCTCTGAAGGCGATGAGTTCATCGAGCGGGGCCGGACCAGGTGGTAGACCTATGAGGAACTCTGCTATCTCGGGGGTTATGTATATCAACGGGCGCGCGTTTCTGTAAGCCTCTAGTATCTCGGTGGCTGCTTTAGTTGCCCCGTTACTCCATAATCCTCTAGCTTCGAGCATGTCCCTCCACAGCTTAGGCACATACCCGGTTAGCTCAGCAAGCTCAAGAGCGTAGATCACTGCTGAGTTTATCCAAGGATCTGGTATTTTATCCTCTGGCACGTTGATTGCTTCGAATGCCTCTACTATGCGTTCCCCTGCATGCGTTATTATGATGTTACCTCCGCTTATTTTGACCAAGCCCATTATACGTAACTCCATTACTGTTCTAGAGAATTCCCTCCTAGCAACAATGTTTGACGCTGACAGCTTATCTGCGCTCCTCTCCTCCTTTAATTTCCTTAATACTTTCACATGATTTACTCTCACGAACATTTTGCCTAATCACCTCCTCTGCCTCTTACTTACTCCTCACCTTCAGTCAAAAAGTTACCTCGGAAATCCTTAAGAACCCCTGAAATTCCCTTTCAGGAGCTTCATACACGTAACTTAGGCGGTATGTGGTGAATGTAGTGCTTTAGGAGCGGGACATTAAGTTATTATCTTGATACGTTAGTCTACGTTGGGCTTAAGTAATGGTTAGGGTGCTAATAACTGCTAGTGGAGGCGGACACACTGGTTACGCTGTGGCTGTTGCCCAGAGACTCTACAATCGTGCTGAGTTGACGTTCATAATTCCTAAGGGAGATCGATGGACGGAAAGTAAAGTATCTAAGTATGGGAGAGTTATTGAGGTATCTAAGCCTCGTGGGCCTAGGGATTCCACAGCAAAACTACTGGTACGTATGCCTGGAGCCTTTATTGAAAGCCTTAGGAAAATTAAGGGTTCGTATGATGTGTTTGTCAGTACCGGTAGTAATCATAGCGTACCTCCAGCAATAATAGCTTGGATGAAGGGGCTCAAGGTCTACAACATTGAAAGCTCTGTTAGATTCACGAGGCCTAGCCTAAGCGCTAGATGGTTAAGGCCTTTCAGCCACGTAACCGTACTTCAGTGGGAGGAACAACTTAAGATCCACCCTAAGGGAAAGGTTTACGGGCCGCTCTATGAACTCCCAGAGTATGAACCCGAAGATAAGGGTTACATACTGGTCACCGGTGGGACGTATGGCCACAAAATACTGTTTGATGCCTTCTCCAAGCTAGACCTCAAGAACGTAGTTCTACAAACAGGACGTGTTGACCCCGAACCCTACAGGAAGACACACCCAGACTGGGAGGTATTTCAGTTTGATCCAGACTTCGGCCGCTGGATTGCGGGGGCAAAGGTCGTCGTAAGTCATTTAGGGAAGACTGTCATAGACGCAGCACTAACGTACGGTAAGCCGGTCATAATAGTCCCCAACCCCGAGTGGACGCTTACTGCCGGATGGGAGGACGCCAGAATTCTCGCAAAGAAACTTAATGCTGTAGTTATTGATGATATAACCCCTGAAAACCTCTTGAAAGCCCTCGAGAAGTCCAAATCGCGTAAACCCCCATCATACCCTGACGGGGCGGAACGCCTAGCACAAGAGATACTTGCAATGACGTGAATGTCTCCTAAGTCAATTGTTAGGTTGTGGCGCCGGGGGCGGGATTTGAACCCGCGCGGACGTTCGTCCACCGGCTCTCAAGGCCGGCCCCTTGGGCCGCTCGGGCACCCCGGCTCCGTTTTTAGGAGTTATTGAGGGATAAATTAAGCTTACTGACTCTTTCGACGCCCCCATAACCTCGGGTACGTGTCTTTATTCATTATAACGCGTTTCGTTTTGACGGCTATTCCCTTCGTTGACTGAATTATTTGCTCGGTACTCATCCTAGCTATACCCGTAGCTACTAGCTCGCCTTTTAGTGTGAATATCCCTACGGCATCACCTGGTCTGATCCCTTCGTGAAGCATCGCTATTCCTGGGACAGCTAGATCCGCACCGTGAGTTATTGCAGACACGGCACCGTCCATTATTATCACTTTAGGTAGGTGAGAGACACCGAATTCCACGGGAAGGATTATATCGCTTAGAGGCTTGTCGTCATTCATCTGCTTCCACATGTAGGTGGCCTCGGATAACTCATGCATAGTGACTAAAGTTTCGTCCTCCTTGAAGGGACCCGTACGTGTTCTCCTGAGTTCCCTCATGTGTGCTCCAACTCCTAGGATGTCCCCTATATCGTGAATTAGTTTCCTCACGTACGTTCCGTGTTCGCATTCAATGCGCATAAGTACGAAGGGGTATTGTATTTCCAGGATCTCTATGTTGTAGATCTCCTTTATTCTAAGGGCCCTCTTTACCGATGACCTGACGGGTGGTTTCTGATATATGCGCCCAACAAAGCTCTTGATAATTTTCTTCAACCGCTCCTCACTCACATGTCCGTGTAGTTGCATCACCGCTACGTATTCCTTAGTTGAGAGCATCAAGTAACCTATGATTTTCGATGCAGACTCTAACGCCACGGGCAGGACGCCGGACACTTTGGGATGTCCCTTCCCCGGCGTTCACCGGGGAACTAGGGTCCCGCCGTGCCCGGCCTTCGTTAGGCCCAGCATTTTCTTGATCCACGCCACTACCTCATGGCTTGTTGGTCCAGGGGGTTTATCGAGGTTTATGATGCCTAGCCTAAGTTTTTCGTTTAACGTTCTCTCGCTTGGTACCTTTCCGTAAGCTGGGTTCGTCGTGACCTCATGCTTCACTAACACAAGCCTGCGTTTTAGCCCTGCATATTCATCTAACTTCCTTATGAAGTCCAAACCCCTCTCTACTAACCCCTCACCTACTGACGACATGCAACCATACCCTTACTTCGATGCACGTGTTAGTTTAAAAAGGAATTACTAATGCCTGCTGAGCGAGGGAAAAAGACTTATGCACTCACCGACGGCTTAAGCGCCTTCGTCTCTAAGAACACCCTGCGCGATATCTTAACCTTCTGCTTCATGAAGTCCTCGAGGCCAGCTTCCTTGATCGCATTAAGCACGGCTTCATCGCCAGCACCCTTCTCTATATCCACTTTCTTATCGAGCGGCTCTATGTGGTTAATATTCACCCTCCTTCTCTTGACGCCTGTGAGGGACTTAGGCCCTGTTATAAGTACGAAATTCTCATCTATTATATCGACTATAACGCACTTGCGTCCTGCTTCACGGCCTAGTACCTTAACGCAGATCCTTCCTACCTCGATCGCTGGCATTCCTTAACACCTACCCTTGTTTATGAGCTCAGTCTTTAAGCTTTTTTCTCGTAGCCTCCCTTATGGCCTCAAGAGCTATGCGTAACGTCTCCTCTATGCCGTACGTTGCTGTGTTTATGCAGACGTCAAAGACCGTTAAGTCGCTAACGTCGATCCCGTATATCTCTTTAAATCGCTTAGACTCTGATCTCTCACGCTCTATCACGTCTCTCAACGCATCCTCAAGTGACTTACAGTCCCGCGCGGCTATCCTGGACGCCCTAACCTCCTTGGGGGCATAAAGGTACACCTTAACATGGGCTAGGTCCCTCAGGATCCATCCGGCTATGTGACCGTCCACCACCACACAGCCCTTCATAGCTTCTTTTCTCGCTTCGTTATCGATCATCCTATCTATACTGTAATCTTTCTCGGCAAGTTTCGTGAACTCAAGTAGGGACATTCCTCTTTCCTTAGCTAACCTCCTGAAGAGGGCACCTGATGAAACATACCTTAATTGCAATTCCTTGGCCAGAAGCTTAGCCAAAGTTGATTTCCCAGAGCCTGGCGGTCCGCTGACGGCAATAACTATCTTTTCCTCACAGTACTTTGAGGTATTACTATCTGTCAAAAATTACCGCCTCGTTGTCTAACCGCTCCTTATGGCTATCCTGTAGGCGCGGGCTAGGCAGTCCGGGCATATTACGCCGCCGTAAGGCCTTTCCGGCCTCTTCAGGGTTTTCGCTCCTCTCCTAATGATGTCAGGATCGACTGGTATTCCGCCTAGTAACCTGCCACATATGGCACATCGTGCCTTGTAATGCTTCCTCCTAATGTAGAACACCTTGGTCCCACCGCCAGGCAGCTTCTTTGCTATCCTCTTCTTGGCGTGAGACCTTAGTCCCGGTCGAACCATCATCGACCCCATTGAGGGGTGGTATGAGCGAGCTAAAAACCTTTATCGCCGCATATGCGTTATTGCTTAAGCTTGCTTAACTTACTCACACCAGTTAACTCATTATGTACGTACTGGTATCCTAATATTACTGCTAAGTATAATATTAGGTCATTTAGTTGACCGTTTATCGATATTCCCGGAAGGTTCAGCGGAGATGGTGGTAAAGGGAAACCGTACTCCACTGATGCATAATAAAGCACAGCCCTAGCAGCAATTAGAGACGTGAATATTCCTGCCCATAACCCCATTAGATTGAGGAGAAAGAACCTGCTCACACGCCCACGTAGTGCTTTATACCTCGCTTGAAGCAACCTGAGCTTTTTCTCCTTGCGTGGCGGCGTTTTAGATAGCCTATCAGCAACTTCCTTAAGTTCCTTAATCACATTATCAATGTTTACCTTTAGTGCGTAAGTCCTTACTAGGATTGTCCAAGGTAAAAAAGCCGCTACTGCTGCAGCGACGTAGAGTAGCACTAGCATCTCATAGGTTCCTCACAATACTAACTACGTGATCCGCGGCTATGTCAGGTTTTCCTTCCTCGTTAATTATGAAGTTCACTGATGCGCCCACTAGGGTCGCTGCCGATATCGCGTACACCCGCATTAAGTCCATTAACTCCTTAACCAGCTCCACGTCAGCGTAGTCTTTCCTGAACCTTGTCTTGTCCCTTAACTGCCTAGCCACGATCTGTTCGGGCGGTGCCTCAACGAGCAGTATGCTTGCCGGCCTTAACTCGCTTATTACGTGAAGCGGTAGTCCAGGCCACAGGCCAGTGGGTGTCTTTATTAGGACATGTGTGTCAACGAAGCCCACGAATTCTTTCTCGCACTTACTTGCTCTTTCATTGAAATGTTCCCTAATCATTCTTCCTACAGCCGCCTGTGCCTCCTGCTGGACGCGTAGAGGCAGCTTCCTTATTTCATCTCTATCCTTAACCAGACCCTTATCTAGGAGATACTTAAGCATGTAGTCACCGAAGTTTACTACATCAACTTCGATTCCCTCGTTCTCTAGCTTCTTACGCGCTATACTTAAGACCGTGGATTTACCCACTCCCGGTAGGCCGGCTATTACGATTATTTTTGCTTCCTTCCCTTCACTCATCGTTTTACCCCTCACCTATTAGTCTCTTCAGCAGCGGATATGTTTCTAGCGCCCTCTCGTACGCTATTTGCGTATATAGCTGGTACACTATACCAACAGCCAGTAGTATCCCCATTCCTGAGCCGTAAACGTTGAAGATGTAGCCTACGAGCGCTATTACAGCAACTATTAATGAGCTCAGGATCGTCAGTGGGTAGATATACTTAGCTAATACGTTCTGCAGTAACTTAGGACTCTTCCTATGTCCAGGCATCTGCAAGCCCGATTTAACCAGGTTCTCTGCCTGAGCCTCTGGACCTAGACCTGCCACCTCAATCCACATTAGACCGAATAGTAATGATAACCCTATTAGCAGAGCCGAGTAAACAGCTATCCTTACGGGAGCGTAAATCAATTCTAACATAGTTCGTGGTGGCGCCATGTAGTAAACCATGGTCCTTAACGCATTCGCTAGCCATGGCGCCTTATCAATGAGGTAAGCTGAGGCAAGGTTGTTGAACAGTATTAAATCCGAGAACACTATACCGACTAACAGGATAGGAATGTTAGTTACGTAGAGGAACTGCAGGGGAACCCTGCTCTTTATCCCCGGTAATCTCTGCATCGTAACAGGTATGTTCACCTTCATTTGCTGCAGATAGACAAGGATCGAGACAAGCATTATGAACGCTATTAACCCTGTCAACGAGGGTAGCGTTCCGGCACCAGGCAGGTACCTTCCGTAGAGAATCCTTTCTATATCCAGCGCTCCGTTCTGAATTGCTTGAATTATGTATGGGAAGAACCCAAAATACTCGTTAGTCCCCTGCACTTTAAGTGGGCTGAACATATCAACTATTATTCGCCTGGCAACTCCCCCTAGGATGAATAGGCTTACACCGGAGCCTATACCGTACCCTTTCTGTATGGCTTCGTCAAGTATTATCAGTATGAATGCTCCGACCATGAACTGCAGGAAGAGGGCTAGGGTGATGAATATGTTGAGTCTATAGTACATGGCGAAGCCAAATCCCTCAACTGCCGCTATGATTACCGCCATACCTTTTTCGGCTTGAGTGAATAACTTCCTATCGTTGGGATCCGTTAAATCTAGGTCAATGATCTTAGCGCCAGCGAGTATCTGAATTATTAGACCTGCAGTCACTAGGGGACCTATACCTAGCTGCGCTATGGATCCCCTAGTTGAAGCGAATATTATGTTGACTATTTGCGGCAGGTTCAGGCCTGGAACGTTTGGGAACTTAACTAGCGGAAAAGCTAGGGTTGATGCGAGCATGTAATAAACGACTAGTGCGAGAGCTGTGTATATTAGTCGTTTCTTAAGGTCGGGCTTCCTCGCCGGCTTCGGCGGCGAAGGGAAGTAATCGCCTAACTTTGCGAATGCTTCAAGCCAACCCATCGTCCAATCCCGTATCGGTTAAGAGGAGATAATTAAAAGCTTATTTTCTGGGGATTGTGCTGGCTTATTCCTTACTACTGAGTAAAATTACTTCTCCGCCAGCCTCCTTTATCTTGTTTATCGCTGCTTCACTAGCGTACGCCACCTTAACCCTTATCTTCTTATCCACTTTGCCTCCGCCAAGTAGTTTGTTTATTCCCAAGACTGAGAGATCGACCTCGTAGACACCGTCGACAGGCTCTATTTCCCCACGTAATATCATCTCATTAATTAGCTCGTTAAGTCGCCCTACGTTAATAGCTTTGATCTCCGTCCTTATCACGGGAGGTCTCGTGAATCCGTGCTTTCCGTACCAGTCGGGGAAGTACTTCACTACCCATGTCCACTTATGCTTGCAGTAGCCGACAGCACCTACACCGCCTCTACTGCCGGATTTCCTATGCTGACCGATCGAACCCCATCCGTGGGTTCGGGACCCGCGTTGTTTGCGGCTTTTCTTCCTTCTCCTAACTACCATTGTCTCTCACCACCTCTCTAAATCATCCTGCGAATCAAGTCGTTTATCTCCGTGCCGCGATACCCTAACTCACCGCCAGCTTTTACGGGTTTCTTTACGCTCTTCTTGAAACCCCCTCGCGGCGGGTGTAGCCTGAACACAGGCTTCACTTTGCCGTCTAATTTGTGCCACTTTACCTTCCCGTCAAGTAAGGCATCAACAAGTTCGTCTATGCCCATCCCAATTGCTTCCTTCAGTGATTCCTCTGTTATTGGTTTATTTCCTATGAGTCTCCCTCGCCTTAGTATTAGTTCCTTGAGTGTTTCCCTGCCTATCTCTCCCCATGTGACCCAGTCCTTAACCACCTTTAGCATGCCGTCTATTGTAGGGTCCTTCGGGTAGATTACTGCTGTGAATTTCCTCGTTAATCTGAGCATCCTTAAAGTTGCTTTAACGTCTGGCGGTACGTCCGCCGTTCCCCGTATCCTGATGATGGCGTATAGTGTCACTGTATTGCTCACCTCCTAGTCCAGTCGTATACCGTGACGAACTTATAGGTGTTCTTGAGGGCGTCGTAAACAGCGCCGACGAAGTTTATGGTTGTTCTTGTCTCACCACGGCTCCATGTCCAAACATCCTTTATTCCTGCATACCTTAGCACGACCTTAGCTGCGTCTCCAGCGACCAAACCCGTACCCTTGGGTGCCGGTATTAACTTAATCCTAACACTTCCGCACTTACCCATCACTGTGAAGGGTACACTGTGTGGCTCCGTACATGAGCATGCCCAGCTACCGCATCCTCGCCTTACGGGTATTATATTTAGTTTCGCGTTCCTTATTGCCTTGCTTATTGCTTGCCTTACCTGCCTTGCTTTACCAAGCCCTATACCTACGTATCCATCAAAGTTACCCACCACCACAAGTACGCGGAAGCGCGTCATCTCGCCTGCGTCGGTCTGTTTCTGGACAATGTTAACGTCTACGACCTCATGCTGCAGATCAGGCAGTAAGTAATCAACTATCTCGGGCTCCTGTATGACTAGGTTCATGTCGAAGATCTCCTTAATGCTGCTGATCTTACCCTCCTTAACCATCCAACCTAAACGAGTTCTGGGAACCCATTCCTCAAGCGAGGTAATTGCGCGCGACATTCTTAATCACCTGCCTGGAAGTAACCTATTATGATATCACGTATCTTGAGGAAGTGGTCAGGTAATTCGCGTGGGTCTAAGCCTCTGGAGAGTAGTTGAGAGAACCTTCTCTGGAACTCCTCTGGGTTCTCCTCAGCCAATTTCTTTGCATATTCCGCTATGTGCTTACCTCGTATCCTGTCCTCGCTTGGGAGTACCTCCTCGGAAGCAGGCACCTCAACACCAGCATCCCTTAGACCTTTGATTGCGGCATATATCCGTGAGCCGCGGACTGAAGGGTGAAGACCTATGTCGGGTATAGCGTACTCTATGCCTGCTTTCTTGGCCTTCAATCCCGCAATTAAGCCCGTTAAGTACGCAGCCGGTGTACTCTTCAAGCTACCCTTCCAGCCGAACCGCCTGAGGTTCTTGCTAGTGACCCCAACCAGGGTTTTGTCGCCGTTAGGCGCGAACTCTATTATCTGTACTATTATCTGGGTGTTAGTTTTACGGATAACTGCCCTTATCTTCTGTCCTGACTTTATCATCCTGTACCTTTTGTAGTAGTTGGTTTTGCCCTCCCTCCGTCTGCGTCTCGGCACCTTATACCTAGGTCCTCTCGCCATGTCACCTCACCTGAATACCCATATCCGTTAAGTGGCGTTTTAAGTCTGATAGGCTCCTGAAGGTCCCGCCCTTCGCCAGCAGGTATAGCTTCCTGTATGTCTTTCTGTCGATGACGCCATTATCGCGAAGCCACTTGAGGTACCTCCTAATTTTCCTGATTGTGTACATCCACAGGCGCTTCTCGTCCACTCTAGCACCGCGTGCTCCTTTCCTCTTGCCTGGTCCCCTCCTATGTCCCTTCTTCCTCTTGCGGTGTCTCTCCTTCCATCTACCGCGCGAATTGCGGTGAGCTGGAAGCACGTAAATAGCTCCGTCCTTTATTAGGCGCCGTATGTCCTCCCTGCGCAGCGCTGATTCAACATCCTCAATCCTCTCGGGGTCGATTCTTATTCTTGACACACCTACTCCGAGCACCTCAGCCGCAAGCCTCTTCTGCATGCTTAAGTCCGTCATCTTCCCATCACCCCGCATTAGCTATGAGGAAACCTCTTTCCTTAGCCTTATTAATTAACTCTACCCTCTTCCGTGCACCGACAGTGGCACCTATGTACACAATAACGCTTGATGGATCCAAGCCCTCAAGCTCCCTTACCGAATGCACCACTACAGGCTTCAGTCCCTGAGGATGAAGTCCACGTATTACTCGCGGGGTCCTGTACCCTACACTAACTACTGGTGGGTGACCCTTCAACTTCAACCTCATTGGGTTGTCCTTGCCCTTAGGTCTACGCCACTTGGGGTCGTTCTTGAACTTCTTGAACTTCCACCACTTATTGCGCAGGAATACTATCTTCTTCTTTTTCTGGATCATGCGCTTTATCTTCTCTCTATCTAGTGCGGCCATCATCACTCACCTACTTACTCCATCAACTCCTTCTTGTATATGTAGATTCCATCAACGAATACCCTCCTGTCGAAGCCACGAATCTTTGTTGCTTGCTCTATGTTTGCTGCTGTCTGACCGACCTCCTCTATGTTAACGCCCTCAACTATTACATCGTTCTTCTGCACCTTCACCCTAACATTACCGACTATCTTGGCTACCCTAGGAGCACGTTCACCAAGGAAGTTCTCTATCAGAACCTTATCTCCCTGCACCTTCACCGATATTGGGAAATGCGAGTAAATGATCTTCAACCAGTACCTGTATCCCTTAGTTACGCCCGTTATCATGTTCCTTATATGCGCGCCTATTGAGTAAACAACAGCTTTCTCCCTCCTCCGCGCAAAGAAGGTCTCCACGACCACTTTATTATCCTCTAAGTAGATACGTACATTCCTCGCATGGCTGAAATCCCTAACAATCTCTCCCTTGGGTCCTTTCACCCGCACGGTCTTTCCTTCAATACTTACCTCGACACCTTCGGGAACCTCAATCTCGTCCCGCACCCTTACCTCCTTCACCATCAGCTACCACCCCTGGAATGACTTCAGTATACGTACGCTAGGAGCACGCCCCCGATCCGCCTTTCGAGGGCTTCCCTATGTGATATCACTCCCTCAGGTGTTGACAGAATTAATATTCCTATGTCCCTGGAGGGTAAGTATTTTCTTAGCCAGTGCGGCATCTCTCGTAATTCCTTGTACTTCACGGCCACTCTGGGCTTTATGACACCAGTCTTATTTATCCTGCCAAGTAACTGCACCTTTATTTTACCCCATCTGCCGTCATCGATGTGCTCGAACTCACCTATGTAGCCGTATTTCTGCATGACCCTAAGTACCATAGCTATGAGCTTCGATGCTGGCGTTATCACGGCCTCCTTATGACCGCGCATTTCGTTATTCATTATTGTGGAGAGAGCGTTTGCTAGTGGGTCCATCGTCACCATGGCTTACACCTCCTAGCTATATTTCTTGAAGCCTAACTCGCCTGCGAGTTCCCTAAAGCATTGCCTGCATAGGTATAGCCCGTATTTTTGTATGACAGCATCCCTACTACCGCATCTCCTGCAGACCTGCACGCCTCTTCCATATTTCCTCTTTATAGGCTTCCTGAACTTACCCATGCTACACCACCCTAACTCCCAGCTCCTTTATGAAGAAAGCTATCGCTTCTATCTTAGAAACCCTATGTCTGCGCGGTATCTTAGACCTCTTAACTCTCCGCCTCATTACCCTGTACCCCGGGCGCTCAAGCTTCACCGATATGTCCATTCCGAAGACACCTACATTGGGATCATACTTTACACCAGGAAGTATTATGTGCTCGCTTATCCCGAAGGAGAAGTTCCCGAAGTCGTCGAAACTTGATGCCTTGACCCTGCGTCCCACAGCCTCTAAAGCTCTGTTAAGGAATGATAATGCCTTCCCACCACGTAGGGTAACAACCACGGCTATCGGTTCCCTCTTACGGATGCCGAATTCCTTGATAGTTCTTTTAGCCCTCCTTATGGATGGTTCCTGCCCAGTTAACTCCTTTAATACTTGCTTAGCCTTCTGGAGGCGCTCTCCGGACTCACCCACACCGATGTTGACGACTACCTTAGCTATCCTAGGCTTCAACATCGGGTTCTTATTCCACTTCTCAACCACTGCCTCGATCTCATCCTCTGTGAACGTTACTGTTTTCTTCGGGCTCATACCGCTCCCTCCGGCAGCGTTATTTCAGGCTTTTCACGCCCTATAACCATAATCTTGTCTAGGGTCGTGTAGAATTTATTGCCCTTGAAGTCCTCTAGAGCAACTTGCTTTCTATAGTGTCTCATTCCTTCGGAAACGCTTAGGAACTTAGCTACTCTGCCAACGTTCCTACCGCCGATCACTATTACTGTTACTCCCTCCTCTAGCGGGTAGTACTCGAGTAACTTATTGCCTGGTATGCTTATCTTGACCGAACTCATGGTTCTGTACGTGTCCTCCTCAGGATTCGTGGGGTCGCTGACCCTGATCAATACGTTCCTACCGTCGTGTAGGTTGAGTTGGATGTGACCTCCCTTAACCGTGGTCTTGTTCTCTATCCTGCAGATCTTAAATGAAGCTTCCTCCTTGGGTATCGGTATTAGAGTCATTACCTTCACAGGAACTGGGATCATCCTGAAGTACTCTTGAGTGTCGACTATTTCCACAACGTCCATTATACCTACAGGGTATTTGTAGTTCTTTCTCACCCTACCGTCGACCTTAATATGTCCTTCAGCAATGATTCTCCTCGCTTCTCTGGCTGTGTCAGCTAAGCCTAGGATGTCACGCACAATGATAAGCAACGGTAATGAGCGACTTATTGGGTGAGGACCTGCTGATGGCTTAACAGTCCAGGTACGCTCCTTCCTAAGAATAGGCCAGAACTCAGGCGCGGCGAGCCTCTTCAAGTGCCTTCTTGAACCCATTCGCGCCACTCTCACTCACCTCCTTGAGGTGTGCTTTCTTCCTTTTTAACCTCGAGTCCCTCCTTGACCTCCTCTTCAGGTTTCTCCTCAGTCACCTCTTCCTCAATTATTGCTTCTGGCCTTCCTTTGCGCCTCTCGATGATTTTCCTCCTGAACTTATCACTGAGGTCGAGCTTAACTATCATTACATTCGAGGGGTGTATTGGGTAATAAACAGGTGTGCCGTCGGCCTTCTTTATCGTTACTCCATCAATATGTAAGGCTATTTTCTTGTAGTCAACCGCCACTACCTTGCCTTCATGCCCTGTCCACTCTCCCCTCACCACACGTACGACGTCGCCTTTACGAACGGGTAGCCTTTTGATACCCAGTTTCTCCCTGAGCTCCCGCACTAGCTTTGCGGTCATGAATTTCCTTCTGACATGGTAAGGAGCATTAATCTGAGCAAGACGTTGTTTTCCTGGTTTCTTCGATTTCGGCGCCATCGCTATCCCCCACCTCAAACAACCATTGACGCTATCGTTGATAGCCTAGCCCAACGTTCAGCGGCTTCCTTAGCTATTGGTCCTCTTATCTCAGTGCCCTTAGGTGCCCCTTCTGGCGACACTATGACGCACGCATTATCCTCGAACGAAACCCACACACCATTAGGCCTCCTGAAGGGTTTCTTCTGCCTCACTATTATGGCGTTCATTACCTGACCAACCAAATCGGCGTTCCCCTTCTTTATCGTCACTACGACCATGTCACCTACCGTGGCGAAGGGCAGCCTCCTTAACCTAGTCTTAAGGCCTGGAACACCTATTACCATGGCTTCCTTAGCACCGCTATTGTCAGTTACTTTGAGTCTTGTACCAACGACTATTCCGGGAACCCTACGAACCCTACTATACGCAGCGCCGCCCTTCTTCTCCGGCACCTTAGCTCACCCCCTTCTTAAGCACGCCTAGCACTACCCAAGACACTGACTTTGCCAGCGGGCGTGTCTCTCCGATTAACACAACGTCTCCGGGTTTAGCGTCAATGCATGGCGGAAGATGGGCGTGAATACGTGACCTCCTTCGTTCATACCTCATGTACTTCTTTATATAAACGAGGTACTCTCTTTCAATAACGACGGTTCGCCTCATCCTAGCCTTAAGCACCTTACCGACGAGTAACCCACCACGCACCTTTAGGTGCCCGTGCCAGGGGCATAGAGGATCGTCGCACTCCCTCTCCGGTGGATTTAACCCTTCATACTTTATTCCTACGTTCCTAACTCTGCTTGGCATACTCACATCACACCCCCATATCTTTTCAACCTGTCTTCAGGCCTACCCATTATCTGGTCACCCTTGACCTCTACAGTGTGGTGGTCATCGAGTTTAAAAAGGAATACCCCGCCCAGTTTAGGCACGACCTTCCTGTTACCCTTACTGTCCATGATGACTAACGTGTTCATTGTCTCATCGATAACCTTCCCCTTCATGCCGACGAAGAATTTGCTCGTATGGTCCCTCACCATTACTTCCAACCCTATCAATTCATGGTACACAATGTTCTTCTTAATTCTCCTCAAGACTTACTACCCTTCTTGCCTTGAGTTGATTTTAGTTCCTCTTCCCGCATTATCGTGAGTATCCTTGCAATGTCCTTACGAACCTGCTTTATTCTCCCGACATTTGTTAGTGTCCCGAGGTATGCTTGGGTCCTTAACTTTATCAGCTCCGCCCTAAGCTCCCTTAACTTACGCATCCTTTCCTCTGGGCTCATCTTCCTTATCTCATCGGGTTTTAAAGTCATGCTGCTTCACCACCTACGCTCTCCTCACCTGGTTCCTTAATCCTAACTATGTCGTCCGGTTCACCTGGTTTTACTATTAAGACCTCTATACCGTAGATACCTGGTTTCCGTAGTAAGTGTATGACTGCCCTATCAGTGAGGTGCTCGATGTGGTGCCCGGTCTTGTAGACCTTACCAGCACGTATTTTCTCGTACCTAGCCCTCTCTGAGGTTAACTTACCGCTGATTACGATCTCTACACCAACGGCGCCCGCACCAAGAACCCTCCTAAGGGCAACGAATGCCGCCCTCCGGAAGTGGTAACCTCTCTCTATGGCTAACGCAAGGCGAGTTGCCACGATCCTGGCGTCAAGGTCTGGGTTTTCAACCTGGGTCACTGTTATTTGCGGGTTCTCTAACTTGAAGTACTTTTCTAGGATTTCCGTTAATCTCCTTATGGTTTGACCTCTCCTACCTATTATTAGGGCAGGCCTGTCAGCGTATATAATTACCCTGGTTCCAAGAGGTGTCTTAATCAGCTCCACCCTGGAGTATCCTGCCCTCATGAAGTTCTTTGCTAGGTACTCGTCAATCTTTATTCGGAGAATATTTAAGCCTATGAAGTGTGACTTTATGTCGACCATTCACTTCACACCTCCTTAACTATTACCTCCATGTTAACCATGGTCCCAACTTTTGGGGTTGCACGGCCGAAGGCGCGAGGTACCCACCTCTTAAGGTACCTACCCTTATGGACAGCTGCGTGAATTATGACTAGCCTATCGATATCTAGTTGCTTTTGCTCCGCATTGTTCTCAACGTTTTTCAATAATTTGAGAACAGCCTTAGCGGCTTTAACAGGATACCTACCTATTGGTGTCTTCCACCGTGGAAATCTCTGGGGTAATCCCCGCTTATGAGCGACCTGCAGTTTATATCTAACATAAGGAATAGGGGTTCTAAGCGCTATGACGTCCTCAAGTAATTTCTCGGCTTCCTTCAGCTTCATGCCCCGGATTATCTTAAATATCTCGTAGGTCTCCTTAAGTGAGACCGGTGCATCCCAAACCATAGCCTTAGCTACGCGATCTTCATCCTCCTTCCTCACCTTCACGGAGTAGTGCCATACTGGCATCGTCCCACCTTCCCCACTGCCTAAGACCTTTTTAGGTGGGGCTTATAAGTTCATAAGTTTTACCCACGCGTGTAGAGACCATGGAACTCTTAAAACCGCTTAATGGTAGTTAAGCGTAGGTGCGTAGTTATGAGTCATAATATCCCACTGCGAAGGGTAGATAAGTACACGTGGGAAATACCGAAGGGAACCAAGCCGTGTATGAAGGTACCGGCGATAATATTCGCTGATGAGTATCTCCTAAGCAAAATGAAGACCGACCTAACGTTAATTCAAGCAGCTAACATAGCATGTCTCGACGGCGTTGTCTTAGCAACTTACGTGATGCCCGACGGTCACCAGGGCTACGGCTTCCCAATAGGCGGCGTCGCCGCAATGACGGCTGACGGGGGCGTGATTTCACCGGGCGGCGTTGGTTATGACATAAACTGCGGCGTTAGGCTGCTTTCAACTGAGTTAAGGGTCGATGATATAAGGCCAAAGCTGAAGGAACTCGTTGACACAATCTTCAGGAACGTACCATCCGGTGTTGGGAGCACAGGGAAACTTAGGTTAAGCTTCAGCGAGCTCGATAAGGTTCTTAATGAGGGAGCCCAGTGGGCTGTGAGAAACGGTTTTGGCTGGGCCGATGACACCGAGCATATAGAGGCTCAGGGTCGAATACCTTGGGCTGACGCAAGCAGGGTGAGCAACACCGCCAAGAGGAGAGGTGCTCCTCAGCTAGGCACGTTAGGTGCTGGGAACCATTTCCTGGAAATCCAGGTAGTGGATAAGATCTACAATCCCGCCGTAGCTAAGGTGCTAGGGATTTACGAGGAGGGGCAAATCACTGTAATGGTTCACACAGGGTCAAGGGGTCTTGGGCACCAGGTAGCTAGCGACTACTTAATAATTATGGAGAGGGCTATGCGCAAGTACGGAATAAGGCCCCCAGACAGGGAACTTGCTTCAGTCCCCTTCAACAGTAAGGAGGGGCAAGATTACTTTAAGGCCATGGGCGCAGCAGCAAACTTCGCCTTTGCCAACAGGCAAATAATAACGCATTGGGTCCGCGAGTCCTTCGGTAAGGTATTCCACACCGACCCAGACAAACTAGGGTTGAAGATAATATACGACCTGGCACACAACATTGCTAAGCTCGAGGAGCATGAAGTGAACGGAAAGAGAATGAAACTCGTGGTTCATAGGAAAGGAGCAACAAGAGCGTTCCCGCCAGGTCACCCAGAGATACCGAAGGACCATAAGTCAATAGGGCAGGTAGTACTGATACCGGGCTCCATGGGGACGGCTAGCTACGTTATGGTGGGAGTCCCTGAAGGGAAACGCACGTTCTACTCAGCAGCGCACGGAGCTGGCAGGTGGATGTCGAGACACGCCGCAATAAGGACCTACAGACCTCAGGAAGTCACCTCCAGCCTAGCTAAACAAGGTATATACCTCCACGCAGCAACTAGGAGAGTAATAAGTGAGGAGGCACCTGGTGCATACAAGGACGTAGACAAAGTAGCGATGGTAACTCATCAAGTAAAAATAGCAGCACTAGTCGCTAGGCTCAGACCAATTGGAGTTGTCAAGGGTTAAGCACAATGCCAGTAATCAAGCCAGCATACATACGTAGAGACAGATTTTTTCATAAGTGCAAGATCGTGACGTCCCCAGGGAAGGTACGCATCATAACTTATCCAGACATAAGTAACAGACTTGTTAAGATAAAGGGACAACTCTCAATAAGGGAGCTACATACTATCCTATCAAGCAAAGGCATCACGGAACTGGAAATCCATGCAAGGGATGTCCTCAGCATCCGTAAGTACCCCCTAAGGAGGACACGAAGAGATATTGTTGACCTATTTCCTGAGGAAATTAGTGGAAACATATCGGAGGTACTAATAAAATTAAGAAACGGTAAGGAAATCTGTTTAATCCTCTTCGAGAAGGACGTTGGTAGACTCGTAAAAAGCCTGAAGAAATACGCTGGTTAAATGCAAGAACTACTTACTTCATTGCGACGAACAGCGTTGACCTAGTTGCCTTAAGGCCTGGCTCTCCGTGCTGCACTATCTTAGTTGTTGGCGCGAACTCTCCTAGGTAATGTCCTATCATTTCAGGCGTTATTCTCACCGGTATGAATTCCTTACCATTATACACTTCAATCGTGAGTCCGACCATTACCGGCAGTATTATCATGTCCCTAACATGTGTCCTTATGCGAACTTTCTTGCCTTGTTTTAGTAGTTCCCTAGCCTCCATAACCTTCCTAAGCAACTTTAGCCTAGGGGACTCCTTAATACCCATCTCCATCCTTCTCTGCTGTATCTCAGGGGAGGATTCCCTGAGTAGTGATCTCCTTGCCCTCGAAGGCAATAACTCTAGTAGCTGATCCATAGGCATGTTCAGTAGTTCCTCGAGGGTCTTTCCCCTATACCTGAACTTCTTCCACTCTGGTGGTATCTCGATGTCGAGCGCCACTCTACGCACCAACCCGTCTTTACTTTGCGAGCTTTATTAGTTTTCCTCTCTTATCCTGCCAACACTTAAGGTTATTTCTTAGACCATAACTCCGTGTTTATCTGGGCCAAAACAGCGTGTAGAGCCTCAACGGTTCTCACTGAGAGTACCCCTTGCCCTGGGATGAAGTTCACTCTCCACACCGGCTCAAGGGCTGTGAACCTCTCTTTGCCGAGGATTTCATCAAAGTCTAGCTTGCTATTACCAAATAACAGAACCAATCCTTTGCTCCGCAACGCCTCGCTTAGCAGGGCTTTCCTTAGTCCCTGTTTGGAAAAGCTTTCGCCCTGCTTAGACGTTAAAACAATTACACCGTTAAAATACCTTATTGCATCAACTATGTCGTCTCCTGCCCTCAACACTCTGTAACCTACGTACTCCTCTATCTCCTCCGGCCTTACCTCACGACACTTCATAGGCTTAGCGCGTTCAATCCTGACTAGGATCCGTTCTCCCGGCTTAAGTTCTCGAGATGATTCAGTAAAGCAAAGGTTCTTTGACCCCACAAATGTCTTAGCTGTCGTACCCCATGAGACCACCACAACCCCCTCTCTAAGATCACCGCGGGCAGGCGCTTTGTTTGTGGGATTGTGAGTAACTACGTTAAGCGGGTGTAGAAGCCCCGCATACCTTAACTCAGGTGTTATCGGGACTATCCTTTTTCGAAGATATGGCGGAACCTGCAGGTAGCTCAGCAACGTTGCTAGGAGGTCAGCGTCGCCTTCCTCAGCAAATTCATCATCGTAAACTATGACATCGTTAACCTTGTATATCGCTAGGGTACGCCCGAGCTCGCCAGCGAATTCCGTCTTTTCCCGAAGTGTAGGTAGGATTGATAAGTTGGATGCAGGTATAACCACCACTATATGCGCCGGATGTTTCCGAGGAGGCCACTCAAAAGCCTTCAATTCACCCCAACTCCAATTGCATTACTAATATGCTTCACTGCTTTGCTGGCTTAGTGACATTAAAAACCTATGGTACTCTACCTTTTCTTTCTCTTACCTTTACCCTTCTGCCTACCTTTTTCCTGCTCCTTCTTCTTTTCTTCCTTTATTCCGCCAATACCCATGAAGAGTGTTGTTCTCTGGCGCCCTCCCATTCTTGCTAACCTCCTCTCATAGCTTATTACCCGCCTTATTAAGGTAAGTGTGAAAGTGAATGATGTGTTTGCCGAGTTCTGATGGATGATGTAGGGACATAGGCTGACACAACCTTCAAAAGCGTTATAAGCTAAGGATTTAAAGCCAGATAGCAGACACTTGGAGGTAGTGGTGTGGAGGTATGGCACGACGGAAGCATTCAGCGCCTCGTAGGGGTAGCCTAGGGGTAAGGCCCAGGAAGAGGGCATCCAAGTTTGTGCCTAGAGTGAAGACTTGGCCAGAAGTGAACTTCGATGAGCCCAGACCCCTAGGGTTCTTAGGTTACAAGGTTGGGATGACCCACATAATAATGATTGATGATAGACCCGGAACGCCAACGTATGGGAAGGAAGTATTCGTTCCAGTAACCGTAATTGAGACGCCTCCAATGATCCCTGTTGCGGCGAGATTCTATGAAGCAACTGTCGGTGGGCTACGGGCACTTACGGAGGTCTGGGCACAGCCCCCTGAGGAGCTCCAGATAAAGCGAAGAATAAAATCGTTGAAGGTGAGTGAAGAGAGCGTTGAAAAGGCACGTAAGAAGCTGGAGAATAATAAGGATTATGTTGCTAGGGTTTCCTTAATTCTGGCATCACAACCACGATTAACTGGAGGCCTCAGTAAGAAGGTTCCTGACATCGTGGAGGTTAAGGTAGGCGGGGGGAGCGTAGATGATCAGGTACAGTACGCGTTAAACATCCTTGGAATCCCCTTGAAGATTTCGGACGTGTTTCGTGAAGGTCAGTTCATAGACGTAATAGGAGTAACTAAGGGTAAGGGATTCCAAGGTGTAGTGAAAAGGTTCGGCGTCAAGGAACTACCGAAATGGAATAAACAGAGGAAAGGATCAAGAAGGATAGGCGCTAGGAGCCCAGGCATTGGAGCGATTAGCCCTGTGCCACAAGCTGGCCAAATGGGCATGCATAGGAGGACAGAATACAACAAGAGGATCATAGCTATGAGAATGGTAAGCGATAAGCCTGCCGAGGAGGCGGAGAAGATCCTACGCGAGTTCACGCCAGTAAGCGCATTCCCACACTATGGCTTCCTAAGGACCGACTACATCGTTGTTAAGGGAAGTGTGCAAGGAACACCTAAACGCCCACTCATACTGCGATGGCCCGTAAGGCCGCCCAAGTGGGCGCCCGAGCAGGCACCTAAGGTAATTTATGTGAGCTTAGAAAGCAAAATCTGAGCTAGGTGGTGGGTGATGGCGTACAGGATAATGTGGCTCGGATTAAGGAAGGACTCGGGGAAACGAGTACCTGTTTACGGACTAGATGGAACTCCCGTCAAGGAAGTCGAGCTACCTTCAGTCTTTAGCCTACCAGTGAGGAGGGACCTAATAAGAAGGGCATTCCATTCTGCCCACAC